>DAICZL010000460.1 GCA_027311165.1 bacterium | reverse complement strand
GAACGATGAGACCGCCACGATGACCACCGGGTCCGCCGACCCGGCGCTGCTGCAAGGTGGCGGCTTCGGCGCGCTGCGCGCTGGCAATCTCGGTATCCGCATCGCAAGCACCCCGGCCGAACTCGACGCAATCCAGGCGCTGCGTTTCCGGGTGTTCTACCGCGAGTGGGGGGCGGTCGCGGATGCCGGAACCGCAAGCCTGGCACTCGACCGCGACGACTTCGATGACGTGGCCGATCATCTGCTGGTGGTCGACCATGCGATCGGGCCGGGACCGGAAGGCATCATCGGCACCTACCGGCTGCTGCGCGAGGACGCGGCCGCGCGGATCGGGCGATTCTATTCCGCCTCCGAATATGATCTGGGTCCGATCCTGCGCTTCCCGGGCCGCAAGCTGGAACTCGGCCGCTCCTGCGTCGATGCCGCCTATCGCGACCGCGCGGCGATGCAGCTGCTCTGGCGCGGCATCGCCGCCTATGTGTTCCATCATCAGATCGATCTGCTGTTCGGCTGCGCGAGCCTGCCGGGGACCGATCCGGACGCCATGGCCATCGCGCTCACCTATCTGCACAGCCAACATCTGGCACCGCCGGCTCTGCGCCCGCGCGCGCTCGCCGAGCGCTTCGTGGAAATGCGCCGCCTCGATCCCGCCGCCATCGATGGCCGCCGCGCGCTGATCCAGCTGCCGCCGCTGATCAAGGGCTATCTGCGGCTCGGCGGCTTCGTCGGCGAGGGAGCGGTGATCGACCGGCAGTTCAACACCATCGACATCGCCGTGGTCGTCAAGACCGACATGGTAACGGAACGATACTATCGCCATTACGAACGCGAGGCCCGCGATGCCGGCTTCTGACCAGGCGGCCGCCATTCCCGATGCACCCCGCTTCAACGTCGTCGTGACCTCGCCCGGCCTCGCGGCACCGGCGGTGGCGCTGCTGGAAGGCGTGGGATGCGCGCTGCACTACATGCCGCCCTATCCCCCGGCGGCCGCACTCGCCGATCTCGCCGCGCGGGTGCAGGCGGATGCGATCCTGGCCCGGCAGGGACAGGTGACCGACCTCGCGCTCGCCGCCTCGCCGCGACTGCGCATCGTCGCCCGCCACGGCGTCGGCGTGGACGAGGTGGACCTGGCCGCCGCCGCCGCGCGTGGCATCCTGGTCACCCGCGCGCCGGGATCGAACACGGTCGCGGTCGCCGAACACGCGATCGCCATGATGCTGGCGCTGGCAAAGACCCTGAAACCGCTGTCGGGCGCGGTCGCGGCGGGCGCCTGGCGCGGGCCGGGGGCGCAGGTGCGCGACATCGCCGGGCTGCGGCTCGGCCTGATCGGCTGCGGCGCGATCGGCCAGGCGGTGGCGCGCTTCGCCCGCGGCCTCGGCATGGTGGTCACGGGCCATGATCCGGCGGCACCCCAGGGCGCCTTCAGCGGAATGACGCGGGCCGACAGCCTGGCCAGCCTGCTGGCCGGGTCGGACATCCTGTCGCTGCATTGTCCGCTCAGTCCCGCGACGCGGCACATCATCGATGCCACGGCGCTGGCGCGGCTGCCGGCCGGCGCCATCGTGATCAACACCGCCCGCGGCGGCCTGATCGACGAAGTGGCGCTGGAGGCGGCGCTGGAATCCGGCCAGGTCGCGGGAGCGGGTCTCGACGTGTTCGAGGGCGAGCCGCCGCGGCCGGACCATCCGCTGCGCCGGCATCCGCTGGTGATCGTCACGCCCCATGTCGCCGGCGTGACCGATGCCTCGCTGGTGGCGATGGGCGTGATGGCGGCGGAGTGCATCGTCGCGACACTGACCGGGGCGGAGGTGCCGGTGGAGCGTATCGTGCGGGGCTGAGGGGAGCGGCTGGAGCAACATCCGATCAGATGGACTCATCTGATCGGATAAAGTTGCCCGGTAAAACAGAGAGTAAGAGCGGTGGCCGATCGTCTGTCAGATCGGGCACCGCTCTGAGGAAGACCAAAGGGCCTTGCCCTTTGGAGACCCACTGGGGCCTTGGCCCCTTTCCCTGGGGGTACCCCCCAGGGGATGGCGGGTTCCGATCTGCCATCGGGGCGAAGTCCTGGCCTTATCCTGCCTCACCCCGCCCCGATCAGATGAAACCCGCCATCCATCACCGCCAGGCATCGCCCCGCGACCCGCACCCGCAGCACCACCCCGCCACGCTTCTCCACCGACACGAGCAGCCGGCTGGGCAGGCCCATATCAACGCCCTGCTCCGCCTCCAGCGCCAGATCGAGGTCGGGTCCGACCGCCAGCGCCGCCAGCAGCGCCCCGGCCGCCGCGGTGGCGCTGCCGGTGGCCGGGTCTTCCAGTATGGCGTCCCCCGGCGCAAACATCCGCGCCTGGATCGCCGCCGTTCCCCCGCGTTCACTTCGGACATACGGATAAATCGCATCCGCGCCATCCAGCGGCAGGCTGCGGGCGAAGGCCGCGAGATCCGGCCGCGCCCGGCGCAGCGCCTCACGCGAGGCGAGTTCCACCACCAGGAAAGGCAGACCGACCGAGACCACCTGCGGGTCATGCCGGTCGGTGCGGAGATCGCCGACAGCGAGCGAGAGGCACGCGGCCGCCTGCGCGGGTGACAGCGCGCCGCGCCGGCTGAACGGTTCTGGCGCGGTCAGTTCAGCTCCGACCACGACCCCGCCCTCCCGCAGCAGGGTGAGCGGCACCAGCCCGGCCGCCTCCTCGAACACGAACCCCGCCGCCGATCCCGCGCCTTCCGCCAGCGCGAAGGCGGTGCCGATATTGGGATGGCCGGCGAACGGCAGTTCGGCCCGCGGGGTGAAAATGCGCACTCGCGCGGTATGGCGCGGATCGGCCGGCGGCAGCACGAAGCTGGTCTCGGAATAGTTGAACTCGGCCGCCACAGCCTGCATCTGCGTGGCCGAGAGCCCGGCGGCGTCCAGCACCACCGCCAGCGGATTGCCGCCGAACATCCGGTCGGTGAACACGTCCACCGTCACGTAGCGCCGCCGCATCGCGCTACGCCCCGCCCGCCTGGCCTGCCCCCGCC
>DAICZL010000454.1 GCA_027311165.1 bacterium | reverse complement strand
GCCGACCAGCCCGTGCACTTCCCCCACCTCCACCGTGAGGCTGACATCGCGCAGCGCCTGTACTCCGGGGAAGCTCTTGGAGACATTGCGCACCGCGATGGCGGAGGGGAGCATGCGTCGGTCTTTCCGCGGCGGCGTGATCAGTAATTCGGCGTGTATTTACCGGCATTGGCCTGGTTGATGATGATCGTGCCGGTGCTGTCGACGATCTTGGGCAGCAGGGCTTCGTCGATATAGGCGTTCACCGGCTTGCCATCGAGCGCCATCAGCAGCGCCACGGCGCCGTAATAGGCTTCCTCATAGGGCAGATAGGCAGTGGTGGCGTTGAACACTCCGGCCTTGACTTTTTCCAGGCCCAGCTTGGTCGCGCCGCCCGAGTAGATGCGCACATCGGTGCCCGGGGTCTTGCCGGCCGCGCGGATCGCCTGCTCGACGCCGCGTGACATGTCGTCCCACGAGGACAGCACGACGGTGATGTCGGGATGCGCGAGCAACGCGTCCTGAATTTTCTTCAGCGCCACGCGTGGATCGAAATTTGCCGGTTCGTCGACGATCACCGAGACGTTGGGATATTTCTTCTGGCCGGCCTTGATCGCCCCTTCCCAGTAGGTGAACAGGTCCGATCCGACAAATCCACCGACCGCGGCAAGCTTGCAGGGCGTGGTGCAGGATTTGAACGCATTGTCGACGGATTCGGCGAAATGCGCCGGCCCCTGCATGGTCAGCGTGGCGGCCAGGCCCGGAGTGTAGTCGGGATCCCCGCACATGGCGATGTCGATCGAGGCCACCGGCTTGCCGGTCGGCTTCAGCAGACGGTTCCACAGGCCACATCCCGGCTGGGCCGCGGCCGGGCCGAACAGATAGCCGTCGAAGCCTTCGGTCACCGCGTTCTCCACCACCTTCGCCTGCGCGGCCGGGCTGAAGTTGGCGTCGAATATCTTGAACTCGAAGCCATATTTGGCGGCCGCCGCCTTGAGGCCCTCGAGACGGGCGAGGCAGTACGGGTTGTCCACGCATTCCGTGAGATAGGCGATGCGGTATTTTCTGGGCGGCGGCGCGCCGGCGGTGTCATAGGCGATCACCGCCCTGGCCGCCGGTGATACCTCGGCGGCGCGCGCCTCGGGGGGGAGGGCCGCAGACACGGCGAGGCCGATCAGCAGGCTGGCAATGGCGGCGGTGGCCCGCGAGGAGGCCGCTCGGGGTATCAGGCGCATGAGGATCCTTTTTGCGGGTCGGCCACCGGGTGGGGCGCGATCGGTTGCGGAGCAGCCGGCGAGGGATTTGCTGTCGTGCGGGGTATCGTCCGATCCAGTCAGCAGGCGCCAGCCCAGCGATTTTCGGGTCAGCAAGCCTCATGCCACCGCCGGAGCTTTGGAGCGTGCTCCAGCGCCCGGGTCACGATCGTGCGGAGGGTCGTTGCCGCCGGACCGGCGCCCGCGTTCAGGGCGAGCGGTCGACACGGGATTTCACGGTGCCATCAGCGCGCAGCCGTCGTCAGCGGAACCCGCGTCGTTGGGCGCTGCGCCGCGTGTCGGTCGGGGTTGACGCGGTAGAGCAACAGATCCGGATGGGCGATTGTTCGGGATGCTGCCGGGGGGAATGTCCCGGAGACTTTGGGATGGCGATCGGATCCCTCGTGATCCTGGACGGCGCGAGGCCCCATGCCCCTGACCCCGGCGCCCGGCTTGCTACGCTTCGCCCGCACGCGCTGCCAGGCGCCTCCCGGCTGCGCCGCTTACCCCGGGAGCTCGCTTGCGGCCAGTTCCCCCCCCTGAGCGGCCGTGCGGATCGCTCCCGCCTATCGCGCGTGCATGTGCTTAAGGATCGGACAAATGACTGGCCCTGCACTCCTTTCTGCGCCTGCACCAGCGTTATCGTATTCGCTGCGCCAGAGCGCCCCGTCCTGCCGATCGGTGCCGCATGGCTCGCCGGGCGGAGCGCAGCGGCAGGCACCCGCAGGGAAGCGCCGCCCGGAGGGAGATGAGCACCCCTTGCGGCGGGGCTAGTGTCCTGCCCTCGAGGTTCGCGGTTCCTCACCGCGAACCTCGGGGATCAGCAGGCCACTGAAAACAAAGAGCTGGTGTCCCGGTTGCGACCACATTTCAATGCTGCGAATTTCGGGATCGGGACACTAGCGCAACATCCGATCAGATGGTCTCATCTGATCGGATGAAGTTGCCCGGTAGAACAGAGAGTAAGAGCGGTGGCCGATCGTCTATCAGATCGGGCACCGCTCCAGGCTATTGCGCCATGCCCGGCATGCCGGCCATCGCCTGCGAACTGAAGAACAGGAAGAAATTGCTCGCTACCTCCGCGCTGGCATGGTTTGCGGCCTGCGCCTTGTGCAGTTTCTCGACCGAGGTGATGCCGCTGCTGCCGGTCACGTCCGGCCACTCGGCGGGGTCGCTCACCAGCACCACGATCACCTGCCACCATTCGGCCGCGACGTTCAGTGCGCTCTTGGCCAGCAGATGGCTGTGATTGACCAGCGGCAGATCGAGCACCGTCTTGGGCGGGATGAGCCCGAGCGCGGTCAGCACCGGCCCCAGATCGAGGTTGCGCGGATGCATCGTGCAGGTGCCCGGCCGGCCCTTGGCCTTGGTGATCGGCGAACCGGGTTCGGGGCATTGCACCGCGACGCCCGGGGTGATCTTGAACGCGTCCGGCACGAAGCCCAGCAGCG
The DNA here is from genome assembly GCA_027311165.1 of bacterium. Taxonomy (GTDB): domain Bacteria; phylum Pseudomonadota; class Alphaproteobacteria; order Acetobacterales; family Acetobacteraceae; genus DAICZL01. The sequence continues at coordinate 5,094 of DAICZL010000454.1, read as the reverse complement.
ATTTCAGCGCCGCCCCCAGCTTGGGGGTAAAGGCGGGCTGGTTCGGATCGCTCTCGAAGAACGGCACCAGCACATAGAGCTTGTCCGTCTTGTTCACGTCGAGCCCGGTGGGATCGATGGTCGAGGGCGCGCCGATCTGGCATTCGGGCCGGTCGAACTGGATCGGATACAGCGCCGCCGGACGGTTGTTATAGGTCCGGTCGTCAAAGGGCTGCACCACGCAGTCGAATTGCTGGGTATAGGTGAAGGTCAGCAGCTGGTTGTCGCCGAAGCCCTGGGTCTGGTTGACGTCGAGCCCGGTGCGCGCGGTGCCCGGCGTGGCCTCCTGCGCCAGCGCAATGGTGGCGCCGAGCAGCAGCATCGCGGCCAGGCCGATGGCCGTCTTGGTCATGCGGGAAAGCATGGATCCTCCTCTGTGCGTGAAGCCTCCGGGCACCGCCTGTGCCCGTTCGCCGACATGCCGCCCGAGGCTCTGCCGCCCGGTCGGAAGCGGGGCTGCCGGTCAGGCCCGCCCTCACTCATCCGCACTACGCATCGACACTCGGCCCGGATGCGGGTAGATGAAAATTTCCTGATCCGAGACTGCCTCGATCCCCCGGGGGCCGAACGGGATAGCGCGCCGCCATGACCGACCCTGTTCCGTTCTGGAAGACCAAGCGGCTCGACGAGATGTCGCGGGCCGAATGGGAATCGCTGTGCGATGGCTGTGGGCGCTGCTGCCTGCACAAGCTGCGCGACGAGGAGAGCGGCGCGCTCTCCTTCACCAATGTCGCCTGCCGGCTGCTCTCGCTCGAGACCTGCCGCTGCACCGACTACGCCAATCGCCGCCGCCGCGTGCCCGATTGCGTGAACCTCACCCCCGCGGCCGTGCGCCGGATCGACTGGCTGCCGCCTTCCTGCGCCTACCGGCTGCTGGAAGAGGGCAAGCCGCTCGCCTGGTGGCACCCGCTGGTCTCGGGCGATCCGGACACGGTGCACACGGCCGGGGTATCCGCGCGCGGCCGGGCGGTGAGTGAGCGCGGGGCCGGGCCGCTCGAGCACCATGTGGTGGACTGGCCCGGCCGGAGCCCGCGCCCGCGCCGGCCGCTGACGCCTCGCCCCGCCGCTCCGCCCCAAGCCGCGGCGGATGCCGTCCCACCGGCCCCGAATGTCGGGGCCCCTGACGCGCCGGCTCTGAACGCCCTGGTCAAGGAACCCCCCAGATGATGCGCAATGCCCTGTTCGGCGGCGTCAACGCCGCGGTGCTGACGCCGATGACCGCCGATCTGGCGCCCGATCTCGACCGCATGGCGGCGCATTGCCATTGGCTGCTCGGCAATGGCTGCGACGGTCTGGGCGTGCTGGGCACCACCGGGGAGGCCAACAGCCTGGGCATCAGCGAACGCATGGCGGTGCTGGAGGGGCTGGTGGCGCGGGGCGTTCCGCCGGCGCGGCTGATGCCGGGCACCGGCACGCCGGCCCTGACCGACAGCGTGGCACTGACCCGCCACGCCGCCGCGCTGGGTTGCCGCGGCGTGCTGATGCTGCCGCCGTTCTTCTACAAGAACCCCTCCGATGACGGGCTGTTCGCCTATTTCGCCGAGGTGATCGGCAGGCTGGACAGCACGGTGGCGCTCTATCTGTATCATTTTCCGCAGCAATCGGCGGTGCCTTTCAGCCACGACCTGATCGCCCGGCTGCTCGCGGCCTTTCCCGGCGTGGTCAGGGGGGTGAAGGACAGCAGCGGCGATCTGGCCAACATGGAGACGATGGCCCGGCGCTTCGGTCCTGCCGGATTCGAGGTCTATGCCGGCGATGACAGCCTGCTGGGCAGCGTGCTGCGCGCTGGCGGGGCGGGCTGCATCACCGCGGCGGCCAACATGACCAGCGCGGTGAACGCCCGGGTCTATGCCGATCCGGAGGATGCGGCGGCGCAGACGCTGCTGGCGTCATTGCGCAAGGCCATCGCCGGCACGGCGCTGATCCCCGGGCTGAAGGCGCTGAAGGCGCGCCATGCCGGCGATGCCGCCTGGCTCACGCTGCGCCCGCCGCACCTGCCTTTGTCTGCGGAAGCCGCGTCGCGACTGTTCGAGGCGTTCGATGCCTGCGGGCTGCGACTGGCTGAGGCGGCCTGAAGCGGACGCGGCGGCAGGGTCTCAGCGGCCGCGGCGGCAGGCTCTGGTGAAGGCTCTGCCCCCTCGGGGTCGCTTTGATGCCCGCCGATCATCTGGGTTCTGGCGCAAGGGGCCTGCGGCCAAGGGCTTGATCAGGTCCAGGTGGGCCCCGATCCAGGTGGGGCCTGCTCCAGGCATGGTGTCCCGGCGGTGGACCCCCGGGCTGCTCACGCAGGCACGGTGGCGCGGCAGCGTGCCAGGCACCGGCTTCAGTCGGATGTGCGGTCCGCTCGCGCTTTAACTTGTTGTTTTATAGAGCAATCTTATCGCGGTTGAAGTCAACCCGATGTGGTATTGCGCTAGGCGTCGATCCCTTCGGGGTCCAGCCGATAGCCGCCGCCTTCGGTGACCAGCAGCCTGGCATTGGCGGGATCGGGCTCGATCTTCTGGCGCAGCCGGTAGATATGGGTCTCCAGCGTATGGGTGGTGACCGCGGCGTTGTAGCCCCACACCTCGTTCAGCAGCACCTGGCGCGGCACCGGCTTGGCGCCGGCGCGGTAGAGATATTTCAGGATCGCCGCCTCCTTCTCGGTCAGACGGATGCGCCGGTTGCGGGTCGGCTCCATCAGCATCTTGGCCGAGGGGCGGAACGTATAGGGCCCGATCGCGAAGACCGCGTCTTCGCTGCTCTCGAAGCTGCGCATCTGCGCGCGCAGCCGGGCCAGCAGCTCGGCCAGGCGGAAGGGCTTTGCGATATAGTCGTTGGCGCCGGATTCCAGCCCGCGCACGATATCGGATTCTTCGTCCGAGCCGGTCAGCATGATGATCGGCACTTTCAGCCCCTGCCGGCGCAGCCGCGCGGTGAGGTCGCGCCCATCACCGTCGGGCAGGCCGACATCGAGGATCACGGCATTGAAGCGCCCGCCGCCTTCGCCGAGCTTCTCCTCCGCCTCGGCCAGGCTGGTGGCTTCGACGACGGTGAATTCCCCGTCCACGGCCAGCTGCTCCGCCAGTGTGGCGCGCAGGACGATATCGTCGTCCACGATCAGGATCGGACGCTCGCCAGCCATCATCATCTTCCTCTTCAAGCTTGCTCCGCAGTCGCGTGCGGTGCGCGCCGCGAACCCGGAGCCAAACTCTCAGCACCAAACTCTTACCGTCAACCTCTTAACGCCAACCTATTAATGAAAGACGTGATCTGCCGGATGTGATCCAGAGCACCATTTACACGCGTATCGTGCCACCGTAGGTTGCGTCGCGCAAGGCGCCCGTCATCTTCCTCCACTGATCGCGCGGCGCCGGGGATGACCGCGATCATGAAGTCTCGCTCGGAAATGAGGGTGAACCAGCGGGCTGGCAGGATTAAGGCAGGCTCTGCGCCTGCCGCCGTCTTGCCGGTTGGCGCTTCCATCCCCTGTTATAGGGGCATGCAACACCCGCTTCTGTCCTGTCATGGCGCGCCCGGGCCTCTCCGGGACGCCGGCGCCCCCGATCCCAGGCTGGCTGCCTTGCGCGCCGTCCACCGCGCGACGGCGGAGCTGCGCCGTGGCACGCCGGTGCTGCTGGCCTCCGCTGCGCCGCTGGTCCTGCTGGCCGCCGAGACGGCGGGCGCGCGGGGGCTTCACGAGCTCGCCGCGCTGGCCGAGGGCCAGGCCATGCTGCTGCTGGCCCCGACCCGCGCCGCCTCGCTGCTGCACCGCCCGGTCGAGCAGGCCGCCGCCGCGGTGGCGCTGCGCCTGCCGCCCCGGCTGCTGGAGGGGGCGGCGCTGCTGAGCCTTGCGGACCCGACGCTCGAGCAGTTGCTGGGCGAAATGCCGGAAACCATGGTGGCCTCGCCGGCCGAGGCGCCGGCGGCGCTGGTGCTGGCCAAGCTCGCCCGGCTGCTGCCGGCGCTGCTGGCCGCCCCGGCCCGCGCCGATGCCCAGCGCGACGCAGCGCGGCTCGGCCTGCTGTCGGTCGACTCCGCCGATGTGCTGGCCTATCCCGCGACCATGGCCACCACGCTGCGCCGGGTGGCCGAGGCCGCGGTGCCGCTGGAAGGCGCCGAGGATGCCCGCATCATCGCCTTCCGCGCCCCCGATGCCGGGATCGAGCATCTGGCGATCCTGGTGGGCCGGCCGGAACAGGCGGCGACGCCGCTGGTGCGGGTGCATTCGGAATGCTTCACCGGCGATCTGCTGGGCAGTCTGCGGTGTGACTGCGGGGCGCAACTGCGCGGAGCGATCCAGCGCATGGCGCAGGAAGGCGCGGGGGCGCTGCTCTATCTGGCCCAGGAGGGCCGCGGCATCGGCCTCGTGAACAAGCTGCGTGCCTACACGCTGCAGGATCGCGGTCTGGACACGCTGGATGCCAACCGGGCGCTGGGCTGGGGGGCGGACGAGCGCAACTTCCTGATCGCCGCCACCATGCTCGACCAGCTCGGCCTGAAGCGGGTGCGCCTGCTCACCAACAACCCCGACAAGCTCGCGGCACTGGCCGCCTGCGGGGTGGAGGTGGTCGGGCGGGAACGGCACGTGATCGCCCCGAACGGGGTCAATGACCAGTATCTGGCGACCAAGGCGCGGCGCTTCGGCCATCTGCTGGGCTGATCCCCATCTGCCGGGCCGATCCCCCGCACTGCGATGGCCGCTGTATGCAGGCCGGTCTGCCCGCCGGACCGCGTCCGGGTGGCCGGGGCAGGGCGGCCGGGGCGGGGCGGTCCCGGGGCGGCATGCGGCTTGCTAGCTTGGTTGGCGTTCCCGCCCGGCGCCGATCGCCGCGCGGTCGCCCTCCCTCTGGCCTCTGCAGGCGCAGCATGACCCCTTCCACCGCTTTTTCCTCTTCGACCGCCGCCCAGCAGGCCGCTGCCCAGCAGGCCGCCATCCAGCAGGCCGCCATCCAGCAGGCCGCCGCCCAGCAGGCCACCGCCCAGCAGGTGGGGGACACTCAGGGCGGGAGCCAGGGCGGCGCGTTCGGGGCGTTGCTCAGCACCCTGCAGTCTTTGCAGGGGGTGGGCATGATC
>DAICZL010000451.1 GCA_027311165.1 bacterium | reverse complement strand
GCCGACCCCCGCACCGAACGCGATGCCGGCCGCCAGCCCGCCGATCGCGGCATAGCCGATTCCCGCCGGATAGAAGGTCGGCGGATAATACATCGGCGGAAAATCCGGATAGGGCCAGGCGCCATAGACCACCGCCGGATTGAAGGCCGGCACGTACACAGTCTGCGGCTGGGCCGGCTGGATCACCACGTTCGGTCCCTGCATGATCACCGTCTGCTGCGGAGTGCTGACCAGGGTGCCGGCAGATTGCGCCCGCTGGCGCAGCGCCTGCACCGCATCCCAGACATCCGGCTGCTGCGCCAGGAAGGCATCCCCCAGACGCTGCGTCCAGTCGAGCTGGTCGTTCATCATGTTCAGCACCGAGGGGAACGGCACCAGCGACTTCACCGAGGGATCCCAGTCCTGTGCCTGCAGCGCTTGCGCCAGCGCCTCGCCCTGCAGGCTCCGATGCGCCGGAACCTGGAGCCAGCGATCGGCCATCACCACCTCCAGCGGATAGGTCGCCGCCACCAGCACCGAGGTCAGCAACTCGTCCGGATACAGCGCGAGCGGCGCCAGCATCTGCTGCAGTTCGGGCGCCGACAGCAGCGGCATCTGCGGACCGGGGAACGGCGCGGCGGGCGGCGGCCCGGGCGCCATTCCCGCAGGCTGCTCCTGGGCGAGCGCAGGCAGCGGCACGGCCAGGAGCAGGCTCAACAGCAACGCCAGGACCCGCCGCCAAACGTCCACGTTACCATCCCTTTCCCGCCGCGCCGGGCACGATAGTCGCGCGGCGCGGTTTCGACTAGAGTCAGGGAAACGCGGGGCGGGTCCGACGGTTCCTCCCTCTCCCGCATGGTCCCTGCCCGGCGCGCCGCACAGCGCGCCGGCACAGCGAGGAAGTTCCCGCGATGAACGATGCCCCGACGAGCCGACCCGGCTTCGATCGCGCCGCCGAGGATCTCGGCAACATCGTCGAACTCGGCCATGTCAATGTCGCGGTGCCCGACCAGCTGGCGGCGACGAGGTTCTACATCACCGGGCTCGGCCTCACCCGCGATCCCTACATGATGACCGGAACCGACAACATGTGGGCCAATGTCGGGCGCAGCCAGTTCCATCTGCCCACCGGCGGACCGCAGATCCTGCGCGGCCGCATCGGCCTGGCCCTGCCCGATCCGGCCGGGCTGCGCGCCCGGCTGGAGGGGCTGCGTGCCGGGTTCGCCGGCACGAGCTTCGCCCTCGCCGAGGCGGGGGAAGCGCTGGATGTCACCTGCCCCTGGGGCAACCGCTTCCGCTGCCATGCCCCCGTCCCCGGCATGTCCGATCTCGGCATGCACTATGTGGAGGTCGCCGTGCCGCCTGGCAGCGCGGCGGGGATCGCCCGCTTCTATCGCGAGGTGCTGGGCGCGCGGGCGAGCTGCACCGATGGCTGCGCGCGGATCGTCATGGGCGAGGCGCAGACGCTGATCTGCCAGGAGACCGATGCGCCGGTCCCGCCTTTCGACGGGCATCACATTCAGATCACCCTCGCCGATTTCTCCGGCCCCCACCGGCGCCTCGCCGAACACGGGCTGATCACCGAGGAGAGCAACCGCCACCAGTACCGGTTCCAGGACGTGATCGATCCGGCGAGCGGGGCGGTGCTGTTCACGCTCGAGCACGAGGTGCGCAGCATGACCCATCCGATGTACGGACGGGCGCTGATCAACCGCAATGCCGGGCAGACCGCCCGCGGCTACCGGCGTGGTCGCGACGCCTGGAGCCCGCCGGCCGGCTGACCCCAGGCGGCTCCGCCC
>DAICZL010000449.1 GCA_027311165.1 bacterium | reverse complement strand
CAAGCAGCTGTTGCGCGAGGTGCTGGACAAGCGGCCCTCGGGCACCCGCCAGAAGCTCGCCCAGGCGCTCGGCAAGCATCGCAGCTTCATCTCCCAGATCGCCAATCCGGCCTATCCGGTGCCGGTGCCCGCGCTGCATCTGGAGACGATCTTCACGCTGTGCCATTTCTCGGCCGAGGAGCGGCGGCGCTTTCTCGACTCCTACCGGCGTGCCCATCCGTCCCGGCCCCGCCGTCCCGCCGGGCACATGGGCGGCACGATCCGCGTCGCCACGCTGCGTCTGCCCGATCTCGGTGATGCGGCGCGCAACCGGCGCCTGGAGGCGCTGGTCGGCGATTTCGCCCGGGGTCTCGCCCGTTTGCTGCACGATGGCTGACCCGCGCCCGCATCAGAGGGAGGAACCCCGTGAAAAAATTCATCAACGATCCGGCGACCATGCTGGAAGAAAGCCTGCGCGGCTTCGCCGCCGCGCATGCCGACATCGTCAGCCTGGGGGAGGGCGCGCAGTTCGTCCGCCGGGCGGCGCCGCGCCCGGGCAAGGTGGCGCTGATCTCGGGCGGCGGGTCGGGCCACGAGCCGCTGCATGCCGGTTTCGTCGGTCTCGGGATGCTGGATGCGGCCTGTCCCGGCCAGGTGTTCACCGCCCCCACGCCGGACCAGATCGTCGCCGCCGCCCAGGCGGTGGATGGCGGCGCCGGGCTGCTGTTCATCGTGAAGAACTACGAAGGCGACATCATGAATTTCGACATGGCGCGGGAGATCGCCGGCGAGGGGATCGCCGGCGGGCGGATCGCGACGGTCGTGACCGATGACGACGTGGCGGTGGAGACCTCGACCTATTCGACCGGCCGGCGCGGCGTCGCCGGCACGCTGGTGGTGGAGCGCATCCTGGGGGCCGCGGCCGAGCAGGGGCAGGATCTGGCGGCGCTGCAGGCGCTGGGCGAGCGGGTGAACCAGGCCACCCGCTCGATCGGCGTGGCGCTGAGCAGCTGCGTGGTGCCGGCGCTGGGGCGGCCGATCTTCGAGATCGGCGATGACGAGATCGAGATGGGGGTGGGAATCCATGGCGAGCCGGGGCGGCGGCGCATCACTCTGGCCAGCGCCGATGTGCTGGCCGAGGACATGGTGGGCGCCATTCGCGACGATTTCGGTGCCCGTGCCACGGGGGAGGTGATCCTGCTGGTGAACGGCTTCGGCGCGACCCCGTCGATGGAGCTGTATCTGATGTATGGCGCCGCGCGGCGGCTGCTGGAGCGGGCGGGGATGCGGGTGGCGCGCTCGCTGGTCGGCAATTACGTGACCTCGCTCGACATGGCCGGATGCTCGGTCACGGTCACGCTGGCCGATGCGGCGCTGTGCCAGCTGTGGGACGCGCCGGTGCATACGGCGGCGCTGCGCTGGGGTGTCTAGCTGCTGACCCTGGCTCTTCCGGCAAGGACGGAAGGCCAGGGGCTTTGCCCCCGGGGCTTCGGGTCCAAGACCCCTGACGCCGGAGAGTATCCCCCAAAGACTGGGGGGCCAGGGACCTCAGGTCCCTGGTGGGTCCCCAAGGGCCATCGGGGCAAAGCCCTGGCCTTCCTGTCATCGATCGGTGAGATCTCCGCGCCGGCAGTGCCAGCTGGCCGGTTTTGATGTAAGCGTCTTTCACATGTCCTTCTCCTCCGATGCGCCCCGCCCTGGTGATGCGCCCCGTCCTGGCCGCGAGAGCTACCATCACGGCAATCTGCCCGAGGCGCTGGTGGCTGCGGCGCTGCGGCTGATCGCCGCCTCCGGCCCGGCGGGCTTCACCTTCGCCGAGGTGGCGCGTGCGGCCGGTGTCAGCCCTGCCGCGCCGTACCGGCATTTCCGCGACCGCAATGCGCTGGTGGCCGAGGTGGCGCGCCGTGGCTTCGAAGCCTTCGCCGCCGAGCTGGAGGTCGCCTGGAATGGCGGCCGGCCGGACCCGATCGCTGCCATCGAGAGCTGCGGCAAGGCCTATCTGGCCTTCGCCCGGCGCGAGCCTGCCTCCTATGCCGCGATGTTCGAGGCGGGGTTTCCCTTCGACGAGCATGCCGGGCTGCTGGTCGCCTCCGAGCGCGCTTTCGCGGTGCTGCGCCGTGCCGCCGAGGCCGCCTGTGACGGCCTGGCGGGCGGTGGTGTGCGGCCGCCGGCGCTGATGGTGGCGCTGCATCTATGGGCGGTGGCGCATGGCATTGCCTCGCTGTTCGTGGGCCATGGCGGCAATCCGGCCCGGCGCAAGCTGCCGATGTCGGCCGAGGCGCTGCTGGAGGCCGGATGGCTGGTCTATCTGCGCGGCCTGGGATCGCCGACCTAGTGTCCTGCCCTCGAAGTTCGCGGTTCCTCACCGCGAACCTCGTGGATCAGCAGACCACTGAAAACAAAGGGCCGGTGTCCCGGTTCCGACCACATTTCAATGCTGCGAATTTCGGAATCGGGACACTAGGCCGGGCGAAGGCAGGATCGGGGAGCGGCATTCCCCGCGGATGCGGGTCCGGGCAGCGCCGCTCGCTGGCGGTTTCCCAAGGAGCCGCGGGGCAGAGACCTCGCCTTGCTTTCACGTCACCCCGGCGCCCCATCTTGCGGACCGGCCCGGTCCGCGCTACCTATGTGAATGTTATTCACATTCACGACCGGTGCAGGCGCCGGCGTAACCGGGGAGACCCCTCGTGCAGCTTGCTTCCAAGATCGACGAATACGGCAAGGGCGCCTGGATCGGCCTCACGATCCTGGGCTTCTGGCTGTTCTGGCCGGCCGGCCTCGCTGTTCTGGCCTATCTGGCCTGGAGCGGGCGGATGCGCTGCTGGCGCAATGACGGCGCGCCGGGGCGCTGGTACAACGCTCCCGGCGGGGAGGGTGGCGGTCCCTCGGCAGCGGCAGGTCCATGGGGCGGTCGCTGCCGCGGCCGACGTGGCTTCCGCGGCGCCCCGAGTGGCAATGCCGCCTTCGACGAGTACCGGTCGGAGACGCTGAAGCGGCTGGAAGAGGAGCAGCGGGAGTTTGTCGAGTATCTCGAACGACTGCGCCAGGCGCGCGACAAGGCGGAGTTCGACCAGTTCATGGCCGACCGTCGCGCTGCGCCGAAGCCGCCCACGACCGAGCAGCCTGGCTGAATGCCGGCCCGGCCGGCACGCTGCCTGCCGGTTCCTGGCGTGAGGTCCGTCGAGCCACGGGAGACCCCGCCTGACGCGGGGTCTTCTCGTGATGGGCGGGGGCAAGCGCCCTCTGGGGCGGATGACGAGACGCCGGCCGGCGTCAGGCTGATCGAGCCCGTGGGGCTCCTGGACGGGGCGATGGCCGCGGCCGCGCTGTCCAGCGGTCTTGCCGTTCCGCTGGCAGGTGGCCCCGTCGCCTTCGCCTTCGTCCGGCTCTGGGGGTCTGGCGGTCCGGGGGCACTGCAGCCGGGGGTGATGCAGCCGGTGGCGGCGATCCCGTCCGCCTGGGCCGGGGCGCTGGCCAGGCTGACCGAAGCGCCGCCGCGCTGGGCCGGGCTGCCCGCCGACCGGGTGCTGGTGATGGGCATTCTCAACGCCACCCCCGACAGTTTCAGCGATGGAGGCCGGCACGAAGATCCGGCGCGGGCGATCGCCGCCGGCCTCGCCATGGCGGCGGCCGGGGCCGATATCCTGGATGTCGGCGGCGAGAGCACCCGCCCGGGCTCGGCCCCGACCCCGTCCGAGATCGAGCAGCGTCGCATCCTGCCGGTGATCCGCGCCCTGGCGGGGGAGGGGCATGTCGTCTCGGTCGATACCCGCAATGCCGCGACCATGGCGGCCGCCCTCGATGCCGGGGCGCGCATCGTCAACGATGTCTCGGCCCTGGCGCATGATCCGGCCGCCGCCGGCCTGGTGGCGGCGCGCGGCTGCCCGGTGATCCTGATGCATATGCGCGGCTCGCCGGCGACGATGATGTCGCTGACCGACTACGAAGATGTGCCGCTGGACGTGACGCGCGAGCTGGCCGCGCGGATCGCCGTGGCCGAGGCGGCCGGGATCGCCCGGGCGGCGATCGCGATCGATCCGGGAGTCGGCTTCGCCAAGACCGGGCCGCAGAATCTGGAATTGCTCGACCGGCTGCCGGTCCTGCTCAATCTGGGGTGCCGGATCCTGGTGGGGGTGTCGCGCAAATCGCTGATCAGCCGCATCCTGGGCCAGGTGCCGCCTGGCCAGCGCCTGCCGGGTTCCCTCGCGCTCGGGCTGCATGCGCTCTCGCGCGGGGCTTCGATCCTGCGGGTGCATGACGTGGCGGAGACGGTGCAGGCGGTGCGGGTCTGGCAGGCGATCGGGGGCTCTGGGTGAGGCAGCGAACGGGCTGCAACCCGAAGCGGCGGATGGCTGGCGTTGACGCCTTGCTGGAGGACGAGCGGGACCGGCTCGCCGGGCGGGCCGGCTATGGCGGCAACCCTGAACACAAGCGCTCGCCGAGCGACTACGGGCTGGCCCCGCCGGCGGGTCCTCGGCCTGGCAAGACCCTGTGCGACGGCAAGCGGGCGATCCTCCGGGGCGAGGCGGTCGATCTGCTCCGGGCGGGCTTGCGGCGCGGGATGTACAGCGAGCAGAGGGGGGGGCTGGCCACAGAACGTCCGGGAGGTCTCCGAGTGCGACGAGGTGTTTGAGGCTACATTGGAAAATGCGGTGCGGGGCGTGTATCGCGGCGATCCGAGGCCCCTGAATGATGACTTCCGCCGGGTTGTGATCGAGGAGTGGCGCCGACATGGCCGACAAGCTGGCGATTGAAGCCGATTGGGAAACACTCGATTCCGGCTCCCCGGAGGAGCGGGCCTGTTTCGCCGCACTCGGCATACGCCTGGGCGATATCTGGCTGACCGAAGCCGAGGACCGGTTCGTCAACCGGATCCGCAACAAGGTGCATCTGTCGGCCTATCGGCTGGCCGAATGGCTGGCCTGGAACTGGTGGCGCCTGCGCTGGGAGCCAGAGACCGGGGCACAGGACTGGCCGCTGGCCCACCGGATGACGACCATCGGCGGCGGCTATGTCTGGCCGAACATCACGATCTATTCCGATATCGATCGGATCGTGATGGTTACGACGCCCACAGAGCGACGCACTCAGGAGCCGCTGCGCTATCTTGCGGACCGGATATCGATCGTTCGTACTGCGGCGTTCGAGGACGCGGTCGAGCGTTTCATCGAGCAGGTGCGCGGGCAGTTGCGCGCCGAGCGGGTCGCGACCACCACTCTCGACAGGGTCTGGGACGACGTGCGGGCCGAACGTCAGGATCCGGCCAGCGCGCGGCGCCGAAAATTCGAGGCGCTGCTGGGCGCGGACCCCGATGAGGCCAGGGAGGACATGGTCTCTTGCCTCCTGCGGGACGCCAGCGCGCTCGGCGAGATCCCCCGCGATGGCCAGGAGGCCGATCCCGAGGCACAGGCGGCCGCCTGACTCGCCCGAGAGGCGGCCCGCCGGGTAGCCCCCAGGCTTCCGCTTCTGCGTCATCCCGCGTACACGCCTCTGACCCTCTCATGACAGAATCGGGACAGCGCATGACCACCCCCCGCCGCCTGTTCGGCACCGATGGCATCCGCGGCACCGCCAACACCGACCCGATGACCGCCGAGACGGCGCTGCGCCTGGGCCAGGCCGCGGGCCTGCTGTTCACCCGCGGCAGCCACCGCCACAAGGTGATCATCGGCAAGGACACCCGCCTGTCCGGCTACATGATCGAACCCGCCCTGACCGCGGGCTTCATCGGTGCGGGCATGGACGTGACCCTTGCCGGCCCGCTGCCGACGCCGGCCATCGCCATGCTGACGCGCAGCCTGCGCGCCGATCTGGGCGTGGTGATCTCGGCCTCCCACAACCCCTACGAGGATAACGGCATCAAGCTGTTCGGCCCGGACGGGTTCAAGCTGTCCGACGAGACCGAGGCGGCGATCGAGGCGCTGATGGCCAGCGACCTGTCCGGCCGGCTGGCCGCCCCGGCCGATCTCGGCCGGGCCTCGCGGCTGGAAGACGCCGCCGGCCGCTATATCGAGGGCGCGAAAGCGACCTTCCCGCGCGGGCGCCGGCTGGATGGGCTGCGCATCGTGATCGACTGCGCCAATGGCGCCGCCTATCGCGTCGCCCCGGCCGTGCTGTGGGAACTGGGCGCGAGCGTGATCCCCGTCGGCGTCGCTCCGGACGGGTTCAACATCAACCGCGGCTGCGGCTCGATGGTGCCCGAGGCGCTGTGCGCGCAGGTGCTGGAGCAGGGCGCGCATCTCGGCATCGCGCTCGATGGCGACGCCGATCGGCTGCTGCTCGCCGATGAGCACGGCGAACTGGTCGATGGCGACCAGATCCTGGCGCTGATCGCCGGGTCCTGGGCCGAGGCCGGGCGGCTGGATGGCGGCGGCGTGGTGGCGACGGTGATGTCGAATCTGGGGCTGGAGCGGTTCCTGGCCGGGCGGGGCCTGGCGCTGCACCGCACCCGGGTGGGCGACCGCTACGTGGCCGAGCGCATGCGGCAGGGAAGACTGAATGTCGGCGGCGAGCAGTCCGGCCACGTGATCCTGTCGGATTTCGCCACCACCGGCGATGGCCTGGTGGCGGCGCTGCAGGTGCTGGCGGTGCTGGTCGCCGAGGGCCGGCCGGCGAGCGAGGTCTGCCGCGTGTTCGACCCGCTGCCGCAATTGCTGCGCAGCGTGCGCTTCCAGGGCGCCTCGCCGCTGGGCCAGGACCCGGTGCGCCGGGCGATCCGCGATGCCGAAGCGAAGCTCGCCGGCACCGGCAGGCTGCTGATCCGCGAAAGCGGCACCGAACCGGTGGTGCGGGTGATGGCCGAGGCCGAGGACCGGGCAGAAGTGCAGCGCATTGTCGATGGCCTGTGCGAGGTTATCGCCGCGGCGGCCCGCGCGTCGGAGACTGGGGCCGCGGCGGCCCGCGCGTCGGAGACAGGGTCTGCGGCGTCCCGCCCGTCGGAGACAGGGGACTCGGCTGCCCGCGCGCCTGGGAAAGCCCCGGCGGTCGGCGCGTCGGACCCTGGCCTCGCGCCGGCTTGTGGCCTGGTTCGGGAATCGGCCGAGGCCGGTGCACCGACCGGATCGCCGTGATCCTGCACGGCCGGGTGCTGGTGATAGCCGGGTCGGATTCCGGCGGCGGCGCCGGCATCCAGGGCGACATCAAGACACTGACCGCGCTCGGCGCCTATGCCGCGACCGCGATCACCGCGCTGACCGCGCAGGACAGCCGGGGCGTGCATGCGATTGCCCCGGTGCCGGCGGAGTTCGTGCGCCGGCAGATCGCGCTGGCCCTGGCCGATCCCGGCGCCGATGCCATCAAGACCGGCATGCTGGGCGATGTCGCGACGCGCGCGGCGGTCTGCGAGGTGCTGGAGCGTCTGGCTGGCGGGGTTCCGCTGGTGGTCGATCCGGTGATGCGCGCCAAGGGCGGGGCGGCACTGCTGGGCGCCGAGGCCTGTGCGATGCTGGTCGGGCGGCTGCTGCCGCTGGCCGCGGTGCTGACCCCCAATCTGCCGGAGGCCGAGGCGCTGCTGGGCCGGGCGATCCCCGATCTGGCGGCCATGGCGGAGGCGGCGGCGGCGCTGCGCGCGCTCGGGGTGCCGGCGGTGCTGCTCAAGGGCGGGCATCTGCCGGGACCGGTGGTGACGGATCTGCTGGCGACATCGCGCGGGATCGAGGCCTTCGCCGCGCCGCGGATCGAGACCCGCCATACCCACGGCACCGGCTGTGCCCTGGCGAGCGCGGTGGCCGCCGGCCTGGCGCAGGGGATGGAATTGCGGGATGCGGTGCTGCGCGCGCGGAGCTTCGTGCGCGCCGCGAGCGCGGCCGCGCCGGGGCTGGGGGCGGGGCATGGGCCGCTCAATCATGTGGCGTTGATCACGGAGCGTTAAGGCGAGGGCTCCGCCTCCATGGCCCCGTGGGACCCGCC
>DAICZL010000442.1 GCA_027311165.1 bacterium | reverse complement strand
GGCCCGCGGCACTTCGAGGCAGCCGACGGTGACATCGGCGCCCTGTTCCACGTGCTGCTGCAGCATCAGCTCGTAGTCCATCTTGTAGATGTGATCACCGGCCAGCAGCACGATGAACTTCGGCTCATAGGTCTCCAGGATGTCAATGTTCTGGAACACGGCGTCGGCGGTGCCGAGGTACCACATCTCCTCGGAGACGCGCTGGCTCGCCGGCAGCACATCGAAGCTCTCGTTGCGCTCCGGGCGGAAGAAGTTCCAGCCGCGCTGGAGATGGCGGATCAGGCTGTGGGCCTTGTACTGGGTCGCGACCGCGATGCGGCGGATGCCGGAATTGAGGGCATTGGACAGGGCGAAATCGATGATCCGCGACTTGCCGCCGAAAAACACCGCCGGCTTGGCGCGCCGGTCGGTCAGTTCCATGAGGCGGGAGCCACGACCGCCGGCGAGCACATAAGCGAGCGCGTGGCGGGCGAGGGGCGCGTTGGAGGCCTGGCTGGTGGACATGATGGCTTCCTCTCGTTGGCTGCATCGCCGGCTTCTGTGGCCGAACTATCCTGCAAGACTGTCAATCGGGATCAAAGATCAGGAAGACGGTGGCGAGCGGCGGGGCGAGTACCTCCGCCGAGGCGGGGAAGCCGTGCGAGGGCACCGCTTCGGCCATCACCGCGCCCAGATTACCGAGCCCGCCACCGCCATAGGCGGGCGCGTCGGTGTTGAGTATCTCGCGCCAGCGCCCGGCCATCGGCAGGCCGATGCGATAGGCCTCGCGCGGCACCGGGGTGAAATTGCAGATCACCGCGACCGGTGGATCCTCCGCCCCGCCGAGCCGCAGCCAGGCATAGACCGACTGGTCCGCGTCATCGCCCACGATCCAGTGGAAGCCTTCCGCCTCGCAGTCGCGCGCGTGCAGGGCGGGGTGCGCGCGATGCAGCCGGTTCAGATCGCGGATCAGCGCCTGCACGCCGCTGTGGAAACGGTAGTCGAGCAGATGCCAGTCCAGGCTCTGGTCGAAGTTCCACTCGGCGGACTGGCCGAACTCCTGGCCCATGAACAGCAGCTTCTTGCCGGGATGGCCCCACATGAAGGCGTAATAGGCGCGCAGATTGGCGAAGCGCTGCCATTCATCGCCCGGCATCCGGCCCAGGATCGATCCCTTGCCGTGCACCACCTCGTCATGGGAGAGCGGCAGCACGAAATTCTCGCTGAAGGCGTAGAGCAGGCCGAAGGTCATGCTGTTGTGGTGCCAGCGCCGGTGCACCGGGTCCTGCGCCATGTAGTCCAGCGTATCGTGCATCCAGCCCATGTTCCACTTGAAGCCGAAGCCCAGCCCGCCGGCATAGGCGGGCGCCGACACTCCCGACCAGGCGGTGGATTCCTCGGCGATGGTCATGCTGCCGGGATGGGTGGCGTAGGCCAGCTCGTTGAAGCGGCGCAGGAAGGCCACGGCATCGCGGTTGTCGTTGCTGCCATCGGGGTTGGGCAGCCATTGGCCGGGCTGGCGGGAATAATCGAGATACAGCATCGACGCCACCGCATCGACCCGCAGCCCGTCGATATGGAACCGGTCGAGCCAGTACAGGGCGTTGGCGTGCAGCATGTTGGCCACTTCGCGGCGGCCGAAATCATAGATCGCGGTGTTCCAGTCCGGATGGAAGCCACGGCGCGGATCGGCATGCTCGTACAGCGCCGTGCCGTCGAAGCGCGACAGCCCGTGCTGGTCGGTCGGAAAATGCGCCGGCACCCAGTCGATCATCACCCCGAGTCCCGCCGCATGCGCGGCATCGACGAAGCGGGCGAAGCCGGCGGGATCGCCGAAGCGGCTGGTCGGGGCGAACAGCCCGATCGGCTGGTAGCCCCAGGACGCATCGAGCGGATGCTCGGAGATGGGCATCAGCTCCAGATGGGTGAAGCCGAGATCGGCGGCATAGGGGATCAGCGTGGCGATCAGTTCGTCATAGGTCAGGAAGCGGTTGGTCTCGCCGCGCCGCCAGGAGCCCAGATGCACCTCATAGACCGTCATCGGCGCGCGTCTCGGATCGGTCGCGCCGCGCCCGGCCATGTAGGCCCGGTCGGTCCAGGCGAAGCCATCGGTGCGGGCGACGATCGAGGCGGTCGAGGGCCGCTTCTCGCCGGCGAAGCCGAACGGATCGGCCTTCAGCGGCAGCAGCGCGCCGTCGGGGCCGATGATCTCGTATTTATAGACCGTGCCCTCGCCGATGCCGGGGGCGAAGATCTCCCACAGACCGCTGTCGATGCGCTTGCGCATCTGATGGCACCGCCCATCCCAGTGGTTGAAATCGCCGACCACCGAGACCCGCCTGGCATGGGGCGCCCAGACCGCGAACTGCACGCCGGGCACGTCCTCATGGACCATCGGATGGGCGCCGAGGCGCTCATAGAGCCGCTGGTGGGTGCCCTCGACCAGCAGATAATCGTCGGTCTGACCCAGCACCGGGGCGAAGGCGTAGGGGTCCTGGAACTCCCACACCCCGCCCGCATTGGCCGCGCGCAGCCGGTAGCCGAAGCGCCGGCGCCGGTCTGTCACCAGTCCCTCGAAGAAGCCCGCCGGATCGCGCCGGGTCAGCGCGACCACGCTCCGCCCCTCCGCGTCCAGCACCTCGACGCTCTCGGCATGCGGCACGAAGGCACGCACCACCAGCCCGCCCGGGACAAGATGCGGCCCGAGCAGCGCGAACGGGTTGCCATGCACCGCCCCGATCAGGGCGGCGACCTCCTCCTGTGCAGCCATCCAGCCCGACACGCCGTTCACTCCCCCCTATCCCGCCGGCCGCATCGGCACGTCCCAGATTTCCTGGGCGTAGTCACGGATCGTCCGGTCGGAGGAAAACCAGCCCATCCTGGCGGTGTTCAGCATCGCCGCACGCCACCAGGCGGGCGGATCGCGCCACAGTGCCGCCACTTCCCGCTGCGCCCGGTAATAGGATTCGAAATCGGCGGTCACCAGGAAATGGTCGTGATCGGTCAGCGCATCGACGATACCGCGGAACCGGCCGGCATCGCCGGGCGAGAACACGCCGTTGCCGACCGCGTCCAGCACCTCTGCCAGCAGATGGGACTGCGCGATCGTCTCCCGCCCGCTGATGCCATGGGCGCGCCGCGCGTCCACCTCGGCGGCGGTCAGGCCGAAGATGAAGATGTTGTCCTCGCCCACATGCTCGCGGATTTCCACATTGGCGCCATCCAGCGTGCCGATGGTGAGCGCGCCGTTCAGCGCGAGCTTCATGTTGCCGGTGCCCGAGGCCTCCATCCCCGCGGTCGAGATCTGTTCCGACAGATCCGCCGCCGGGATGATCCGCTCGGCCAAGCTTACGCTGTAATTGGGCAGGAACACCACCTTCAGCAGGCCGCGCACCGCCGGATCGCGGTTGATCACCCGGGCGACGTCGTTGATCAGCTTGATGATCAGCTTGGCCTGGTGATAGCTCGCCGCCGCCTTGCCGGCGAAGATCTTCACCCGCGGCGTCCAGCCATGCATCGGCCGGGCGCGGATCATCTCGTAGAGCGCGATCGTCTCGAGGATGTTCAGCAGCTGGCGCTTGTATTCGTGCATGCGCTTGATCTGCACGTCGAACAGCGCATGCGGATCGACGCGGATCTGCAGCCGGTCGTGGATCAGCTTCGCCAGCGTCTCCTTGTTGGCGAGCTTCACCGCGGCGAAGCGTTGCTGGGCCGAAGCATCGGTCGCGAGCGCGGCCAGCTTCTCGAGCCCGGCCGGATCATCGAGCACCGCGGGCCCGCAGGTCTCGACCAGGAACTGCGTCAGTCGCGGATTGGCCTCGAACAGCCAGCGGCGGAAGGTGATGCCGTTGGTCTTGTTGGTGATGCGGCCCGGATACAGCGCGTTCAGGTCGCCGAACACGGTCTGGCGCATCAGCTCGGTGTGCAGCGCCGAGACGCCGTTCACCTTGTGCGAGCCGATGAACGCCAGATGCCCCATGCGCACCCGCCGCCCGTTATGCTCGTCGATCATCGACAGCGCCGACAGCAGCGCCGCATCGTCGTGCCCGGCTTCGCGCGCCGCATCCAGATGCAGTGCATTGATCAGGTAGATGATCTGCATGTGCCGCGGCAGCAGCCGTTCCATCAGCGGCACCGGCCAGGTCTCCAGCGCCTCGGGCAGCAGCGTGTGGTTGGTGTAGGAGATGGTGCCCCGGGTGATCGTCCAGGCATCGTCCCAGGAGACGCCGTTGAGATCGATCAGGATGCGCATGAGCTCGGCGATCGCGATCGCCGGATGCGTGTCGTTGAGCTGCACTGCCGCCTTGTCAGGCAGGCTGCGGATGTCCTTGTGCTGCTTGACATGCCGGCGCACGAGATCCTGCAGCGAGGCGGAGGCGAAGAAATATTCCTGCCGCAGCCGCAATTCCTGCCCCGCCGGCGTCGCGTCCGACGGGTACAGCACCTTCGAGATCGACTCCGCCCTGACCCGATCGGCCAGCGCGCCGAGATAGTCGCCGCGGTTGAAGGCATCGAGGCTGAGCGGATCGGGTGCCCGCGCCGACCACAGCCGCAGCGTGTTCACATGCGCCCCGCGCCAGCCCACCACGGGGGTGTCATAGGCCACCGCCTCCACCGTCTCGGCCGGGTGCCAGGCATAGCCGGTCTGATCGCCCTCGCTCGACGCCTCGTCCACCGTGCCGCCGAAGCCGATCTTGTAGTCCACCTCGGGGCGGGCGAACTCCCAGGGGTTGCCGAAGGACAACCAGTCCTCGGGGTATTCCTGCTGCCAGCCATCCACCATCACCTGGCGGAACAGACCATGATCGTAGCGGATCCCGTAGCCGTAGGCGGCGATGCCGAGCGTCCCCAGGCTGTCCATGAAACAGGCAGCCAGCCGCCCGAGGCCGCCATTGCACAGCGCCGCATCGGGCTCCAGGCTGCGCAACCGGTCGAGATCGACCCCGAGTTCGCCGAGCGCGGACCGCATCGGCGTGGTCAGGTCGAGATTGTTCAGCGCATCGAACAAAAGCCGCCCGACCAGGAATTCCAGCGACAGGTAATAGACCCGCTTGCGGCCATCAGCGTAGGCGCCGCGGGTCGAGCGCATCCAGTGCTCGACGATCCGGTCGCGGGTGACGAGCGCGGTCGCCACGAACCAGTCCCGCTCCTTCGCCACGATCGGGTCCTTGCCGACCGAGAAGGCGAGCTTGTCCACCAGCGCCCTTCGCAGATCGCCGATCTGGCCTTTCGGATCGTTGCCGCGGGATTCCGCCAGCGGATCGACATCGGCGGGGGTGGGCTTCTGGACCAGGGTCATCGCGGCACTCCTGTTCGGCAGGCAGGGCCCGCGCGCCCGGAGAGAGGCCCCGACCGGCGCGGCGAAAGACGGGCCGGGGGCTAAGCCGGACCGACGGAAGCAGGACAGGCCAGTTCCCGGGCCACCGTCCCGACCGAGGGTCGCGGTGTTTGCCGCACCGGCGAGCAAGATTCCCGCCAGCACCGCCGGAGACCCGTCCTCACGCCCGCCATCGGTCCGATCGCATGATGGTTCGCTCTCAGGCGCTTGTCACGGAGGGAATCTCGGCCCGGCGCGGCAGGTCCGCGCCACGGCGCGCGCAGGTGATCGCCGCCGCCCGCGCCGCGAAGCGCAGCAGATGCCCGAGTTCCTCGGCCCCGATCGCGCCGAGCTCCGCCGCATCCAGCCGGCCGAGTTCGGCGAGCCCGGCGAGCAGCGCCGCCTGGAACGTATCGCCCGCGCCCACCGTATCGACGACCTTGACCCGCACGGCCGGCACCAGCGCCTCGATCCCGGCGGTGAACGCCGCCACCCCCTCGCCGCCGCGGGTGATCACCACCAGCCGGACGCCCCGGCCGATCCACTCCCGGGCCAGCGCCGCATGCGGGGCGCCGGGAAACAGCAGATCGGCATCCTCGGCGCTGATCTTGAGCAGGTCCACGCAGCCCAGCAGCGCGTCGAGCCGGTCCCGCCAGACCGCCATGTCGGGCTCGATGGTCGGGCGGATATTGGGGTCGAAGGCGATCAGCCGCCGCCCTGCCTCGCGCCGGACCAGCGCCATCAGCGCCTCGCCCACCGGGGCCACCACCAGCGCGAAGGAGCCGACATGCACCGCCCGCACCGCCAGGGGCAATACCGGCAGCTCGTGCTGGGAGAGCTGCCGGTCGGC
>DAICZL010000433.1 GCA_027311165.1 bacterium | reverse complement strand
GCTGGCCCAGCAGGGCCGCGCCGGGGAGGCCGACGAGCTGATCGCCCGCGCCGAGGCGAACGGCTCGGCCGGGGCGGTCGGCCGGCTGCGGGCCGAGGCGCTGCGCCGCCAGGCCGCCACCGTGGCGGAGCCGACGGCGCGGCTGTCGCTGCTGCGCGAGGCCCAGGGCTTCGATCCGGCCGATCCCTGGCTGGCGCTCGATCTCGCCCGCGCCTTGGCGGCCTCCGGCCAGCAGGCTCAGGCGCGGCAGACCATGGCGACGCTGGTCGAGACCCCGCATCCGGCGAATGATGCGCTGGCCGCCGCCGCGCTGTTCGCTGCCGAGGATGGGCGGGCACAGGAAGCCGCCGCGCTGGTCGCCCGCCTGCCGCCGGGGGCGCGCAGCCCGGAATTGCGGGCGCTGCAGGATGCGGCCCGGCTGGATGGCGATATCCGCGCCGCCGCGGCGCTCGCCGCCACCAGCCCGTCCCTGGCCCGCCAGCGCCTGCTGGGCCTGGCCGCGCATCCGGACCCGGACGGCACGCGCGGTGCGGCGGTGGCGCGCGCGCTGCTCGATCTCGGCGACCGTGCCGGCGCGGCCGAGGCGATCGCCATGGCCGAGGCCGCGACCGGCGCGCCCCGGCCGGCGGCGCGGCTCGCCTATGCCGGGGTGCTGCTGCAGGCCGGGGAGACGGCGCGGGCGCAGGCGATGGCGGCGTCGATCGGCGATGCCGGCGGATTGTCCGCCGACCAGCGCGCCGCGCGCGACAACCTGCTCGCCGGGATCGCGGTGCGCCAGGCCGACCGGCTGAACGCCGCCGGCCAGACCGCGGATGCCTATGACCGGCTGGCCCCGGCGCTGGCCCGCACGCCGGAGAATTCCGATCTCAATCTGGCGCTGGCGCGGCTGTACCAGAGCGCGAGCGAGCCCCGCAAGGCGCTCGGCATCGCCACCACGCTGCTCGCCCGCGATCCGGCCAATCTGGACGCGAGGCGCGCGGGGGTGGCTGCGGCGATCGCGCTCGCCGACTGGGGCACCGCCCAGCGCCTGGTCGATGAGGGGCTGGCGCTGGCACCGGAGGACCCGCGCGCCTGGCTCGCCGCCGCCGATCTGGCCCGCGCGCGCGGGCAGTCGCGCCGGGCGCTCGCCGATCTCGCCCGGGCGGCGGCGCTGCGCCGCCAGCAACTGGCCGAGGCCCCGTCCGCCAGCGGCATCCGCCCGGCGGCGGTTACGGAAAATCCGTTCCGCAGCGGCGCCTCGGTCACCGCGGTGGCGGAATCACCCGGGATCACGCCCGATTTTCCGACCACCGCGCCGGCCGATCCGCTGCTGCTCGATATCGGCCGCCAGCAGGCGGCGCTACGCAGCGACACCGCCCCGCAGGTGGAAACCGGCATCGACCTGCGCGGCCGGTCCGGAACCCAGGGGCTGGACCGGCTGTTCGAGGCAGCGGTGCCGATGGAGGCGGAATTCTCCCCCGGCGGGGTCGGGCGCTTGAAACTGTCGGTGGTGCCGACGCTGCTGAACGGCGGCCAGCTTTCGGGGGGGACGCAGACGCAGCAGCAGTTC
>DAICZL010000422.1 GCA_027311165.1 bacterium | reverse complement strand
GTTGGGGGCTGGCGGGCGGATCGGCCTAGGCCATGGAAAGGAGCGTTGATCGGGCGATGACTAGCGAGTTGGGCATGATCGGACCGGGGGGGGGAACGGCGCCGGCGGCGCGGGGTGATCTGTTTGACTATGCCCGGCTGCGGCTCGACTGGCTTGACCAGCGGCAGGTGCTGCACGCCCAGAACGTCGCCAACGCCAATACCCCCGGCTATATCGGGCGGGATCTCAAGCCATTCGCCGAGGCGCTCGCGGATGCCGGGATGGTGGGCCCGATGCGGACCGATCCACGGCATCTGCGTGGCACGCGCGATGGGCTGATGCTGGCCGACCGGAGGCATCGGCCGCATCAGAAGGGGATCGACGGCAACGCGGTCGATACCGAGACGGAACTCAAGAACGTCGCCGACACCGAGACCGCTCATGAGACGGTGACGGCGATCTACAAGAAATATCTCGGCCTGTTCCGCCTGGCGCTCGGTCGCTAGCGGTGCGCGGCTGATGGCGGGAGGGCAGGCGCCCGGTGTGGCTGCCCGGGAAGCCGGCGCGCCAGACAGGGGAGCCTGCCGGTGGTGGTGCGGGCCTGTGGTGCGGGCCGGGGGATGTTGCCTGCGAAGAGGAGGGTGCCATGGATCTGACCAAGGCGATGACGATATCGGCGGCCGGTCTCGACGTGCAGAGCACCAGGCTGCGGGTGATCGCCGAGAATCTGGCCAATCAGGACAGCACCGGTTCGGCGCCGGGCGCCGAAGCCTATCGGCGCAAGACCGTCACTTTCCAGAACCGGGTGGACCGCGCGCTCGACATCTCCACCGTGCAGGTGCGCCGCATCAGCCATGACATGAGCGACCAGCCGCTGCGCTATGATCCCTCCCATCCGGCGGCGAATGCGCAGGGCTATGTCCGCACGCCGAACGTGAACAGTTTCGTCGAGCTGATGGACATGCGCGAGGCGCAGCGCTCCTACAGCGCCAATCTCTCGGTCATGCAGGTCACCCGCGGCATGCTGACCCGCGCGATCGGGCTGCTGCAGTGAGCATCCCGACCCTGACCATCACCCCCGGCGCCGCCGCCAGCGCCTACCAGTCGGTCGCCGGCGGGACGGCGGTGGGGACCGCGCAGTCCGGGGCGGGCAGCGGCTTCGGAGCGATGCTCCAGCGCGCCCTGGATGGCGCCGTCAGCACCGGCCACGCCGCCGATGCGCAGGCGCTCGATGCGATCGGCGGCAGCGGCAACCTGACCGATGTGGTGACCGCGGTGTCCAAGGCTGAACTGACTTTGCAGACCGCGGTCACGATCCGCGACCGCATGGTGCAGGCCTATCAGGACATCATGCACATGGCGATCTGATCCGGAGGGTCGTCTTGCCCCGGGAAAGGCGAGACCCGGGCCGAATCCGGCCGGCGATGGCAGCAGGAGGCCAGAATGGCCGCAGGTGATGTCGGTGCGTTGCTGCGTGAGATGATGATGGTGATCCTGAAGATCGGCGGGCCGCTGCTCGCCGTCTCGCTCGCCGTCGGCCTGGTCGTGTCCCTGATCCAGGCGGCCACGCAGATCAACGAGGCGACGCTGATCTTCGCCCCCAAGGTGCTGGCGATCTGCGTCGCACTGCTTCTGCTCGGCCCGTTCATGCGGGCCTCGCTGTTCGAATTCACCACCGCGATGTTCGACCGGATGGTCGCGATCGGCGGCTCGTGACCGACGAGGCCGCCTTCCTGGCCGCGCTGCCGGGCTTCGCCTTCGCCTTCATGCTGGTGCTGGCCCGGGTCGCCGCGGCGGTGATGCTGCTGCCCGGGATCGGGGAGGCGGAACTGCCGGCCAGCCTGCGCGCCGGCCTTGCCGCGCTGATCGCTGCCCTGCTGGTTCCAAGCCTCGCTCCACTGATGCCACCGCCCCCGGTCGAGGCCTGGCGGGGTGCTGCCATGATCGCGGCCGAGACGGTGACTGGCCTGTGGCTCGGCTGGCTCGCCCGGCTGCTGGTGCTGGCGCTGCCGATCGCCGGCAGTCTGATCGCCTATCTGCTGGGCCTGTCCAACGTGCTGCAGCTCGATCCTGCGCTCAGTTCCGAAGTGCCGGCGCTGGGCAGGCTGCTCGGGCTGGCCGGGCCGCTGCTGCTGTTCATCTCGGGGCTGTATGTGCTGCCGCTGCAGGCGCTGGCCGGCAGCTGGCGGCTGATCCCTCCGGGCGCGCTGCTGCCGGCCGGTGATGCGACAGAGACCGTGCTGCGCGCCGTCACCGGCGCTTTCGCCCTGGCAGTGCGTCTGGCCACGCCGTTCGTGCTGGCCAGCCTGGTCTGGCAGGTGGCGCTCGGCATGCTCTCGCGGCTGGTGCCGCGGCTGCAGGTATATTTCGTCGCCATGCCCGGGCAGATCCTGGGCGGGCTTCTGCTGTTCGCAACGATCGCGACTTCGCTGCTGGCGGTCTGGGCGAGGGCGGCCGAGTCCGGCTTCCTGCGCCTGCCCGGCGCCGGCTGATGGCCGAACAGGCCGATGCCGAAGACCGCACGGAGGCCGCCACCGGGCGAAGGCTGCAACAGGCGCGCGAGGAGGGGCGGGTTGCGGTCTCGCGTGAGCTGGTCACTTTCGCGACCCTCGGCGCCGCGGCGCTGGTGCTCGCGATGCTTGCGCCGGCGGCGGCGCACAGCCTCGCTGTCCGGCTGGTCGTGTTCCTCGACAGCGCCGGACGGATCGATCTCGCCGATGGCGGAACGGCGGCGCTGCGCGCGGCCGGGCTTGCCGCGCTGGAAGCTGCCGCGCCCTTCGTGCTGGCCGGCCTCTTCGCCGGGGCGGCGATGGTGCTGCTGCAGACCGGCTTCCTGTTCAATCTCTCGGCGCTGAGTCCGGATTTCGCCCGGCTCAATCCGCTGGCCGGGCTGCGCCGGCTGGTTGGCCCGGCCAATCTGGTCGAAGCCGGCAAGTCGCTGCTGAAGGTCGCCATCCTGTCCGTGGTGCTCTGGCGCACCCTGGCCGGCGATCTCGGGGATTTCTATGCCTCGCTCGACTGGGAGCCGGCGCAGCTGGGTTCGCACATCGCGCGGCAGATGCTGCATGTATTGCTGGCGGTGCTGGTGGTCCAGGCGGCGATCGCGATCGGCGATGTCACCTGGGAGCGGCTGCGCCATGCCCGCAGCCTGCGCATGAGCCGTGAGGAGATCCGAGAGGAGCACCGCGAAACCGACGGCGATCCTCGGGTCAAGGGAAGGCTGCGACAGATCCGCCAGATGCGGGCGCGAAGGCGGATTCTGGCGGCGGTGCCGAAGGCGGCGGTGGTGATCACCAACCCGACGCATTACGCTGTCGCCCTCGCCTATGAACGCGGACGCAACGCTGCCCCGCGGGTGGTGGCGAAGGGAGTGGATACGATGGCGGCGCGCATCCGCGAGGCGGCCGCGGCGCATGGCGTGCCGATCGTTGCGAACCCGCCACTGGCCCGCGCGCTGCACCAGGTGAAGCTCGATACCGACATCCCGCCCGAACACTATCAGGCGGTGGCCGAGATCATCGCCTATGTCTGGCGGCTGGGTCAGCGCGCTGCCCCGCCCGGTCGCCAGCCGGTACTGTGAACCCCTTTCGCGCCTGGCCGGGATCGCCGGCCTTCTGGCCGGGGCGAAGGCGGCCGGGCGTGATCGATGAGCTCGCCTGCGCTCAGGGCGGGGCGCTCGGGCAGTTGGTCGAAGGCCTGCCGGTGGGTGTCGTGGTGGTCGATGCCGGATTGCGAATCCTGCGGACCAACCGGCTGTTGCGGCAGATGGCGGCAGGCCATTCCGGTCTCGCGCCGGGCCAGCCCGTGGCCGCGCTGTTCCATCCCGCCGAGCAGCCGATGGTGGCGCGGGTGCTGGCGGCGGCGCTGGCGCCGGGCGCGCCGCCGCCTGGCTTCACCGCCGCCATCGACCTGCCGGAGGCCGATCCCGATCATGCGGTCGAGGTGAGCGGTCTCGCGCTGACCGAAGCGGATGGCAGGACCGGGGGGCTGTATCTGTGCCTGGCCGATGCGACCGCGCGGCGACGCCTCGAGCGGCAACTGGTGCACAGCCGCAAGCTGCAGGCCGTAGGTCAGCTCGCCGGCGGGATCGCGCATGATTTCAACAATCTGCTGACGGTGATTCTGGGCGCGGCGGATCTGGCGGCGGTCCTGCCCGAAGCCGGTCCGGAAACCCTCGCCGAGCTTCGTCAGATCCGCGCCTGCGCCGAGCGCGGTGCCGCCCTGGTGCGCCAGCTCCTGGCCTTCGGCCGTCAGCAGACGTTGCTCCCGCAGGTGGTGGAGATCAATGAGGCGATCCGCGCGGTCGCCGCTATGCTCGAGCGGCTGCTGGGCGGGCGGATCCGCCTGGTGCTCGATCTGGAGACGCCGGGACGGCGGGTGCTGGTCGATCCGGGGCAGCTCGATCAGGTGCTGATCAACCTGGCGGTCAATGCGCGGGATGCCATGAAGGAGGGCGGCACGCTGACCCTGCGCAGCGGCCATCGCACCCTGCTCGAACCGCTGCTCCGCGGCGCCGAAACGATCCCGCCGGGCCGCTATGTGCTGATCGAAGTCGAGGATACCGGCACCGGCATTCCCGCCGAGCTGCTCAGCCGGGTGTTCGACCCGTATTTCACCACACGGCGAGAGCAGGGGGGCAACGGGCTCGGGCTTGCAACCGTCCTCGGGATCATCCGACAGTCCGAGGGCTTCATCGAGATTGCCAGCAGGCAGGGGCAGGGCACGCAGGTCCGCGTCTATCTGCCCCGCCATGACGGCCCCTCCCATGCCGTGGTGCAGCCGATGCCCACCACGGCACCCGCAGCCACGCCGGCATCCAGAACGGCATCGGCGGAACCGGTGGCGCGGCGGCTGCTGCTGGTCGAGGACGAGCCGGCGCTGCGCCGGTTGGCGGAGCGGGCGCTGCAACGCCAGGGCTGGACGGTACTGTCGGCGGACTCCGCCGCCGCCGCGCTCGCGCTGCTCGGCGAGCCGGCGGATTGGCCGGCCGATCTCGTGCTGGTGATTTCCGATGTCGTGCTGCCGGGCATGGACGGCCCGGCGCTGCTGGAGGCAGTGCGGCGGGTGCGGCCGGAGCTGCCGGCGATTCTGGTCTCGGGCTATGCCGAGGAGGTGCTGCGGCGCGGACTGGCCGTGGAGCGCACGGTCTTTCTC
>DAICZL010000420.1 GCA_027311165.1 bacterium | reverse complement strand
GTTGGGGGGTACCCCCCAGGGAATGCCGGGTCCAGGGACCGCCGGTCCCTGGCGGGTCCCGATGGGCCGGGGCGGCAGAGCCCTCGCCTTGCCTCACGGGCTGCGCGCGGCACCGCCCAGGATCGTCACCCGCAGTGGCGTGGGGTCGAAGCCGTTGCAGGGATTGTTGATCTGCGGGCAGTTCGAGATCACCACCAGCGTGTCCATCTCGGCGCGCAATTCCACATGACTGCCCGGCGCCGAGATCCCGTCATCGACCGCCAGCGCCCCCGCCTCGGTGACCGGCACGTTCATGAAGAAATTCACGTTGGCGACGATGTCGCGCTTGGTCATGCCGTATTTCATCAGTTCCAGGATGAAGTTCTCCCGGCAGGCGTGCTGATGGCGCGTGTCGTGACCGAAGCGCACCGCATTGCTTTCGCAGCTGCAGCACCCGGCCGAGGTGTCGTGCCGGCCGCAGCTATCGGCGGTCAGGGTCATCATCGGCCGGCCTTCATTGGACAGCAGCACCGCGCCCAGGCCCAGATACGGCCCGTTCTGGGCGAGCACCGTGTCCTGCGCGCTGTAGCGCTCCTGGTGGTCGGCCGCGTTGTAGAACAGCGCATCGACCGCCTGCTGGCCGGCCACATCGACGATGCGCAGCACCTCGCCCCGGCGCAGCACCGCCGAGAACGGCGCGCGAGGGGGGATGATACGGTCGAGCAGGAGATCGGCGGGGCTGTTGGCCTGGGTCACGCTCATCGGTGCGGTTTTCCTTGCAGCTTCAGGACGCGAAGCAGGCATCGGTGTTCTGGAACGCCCGGATCGCCTCCTCGCCGGCGGTGCGGCACGGGTCGCGCGGACCGGGCGGCGCGGACCGAAAGACCGTCACCTCGGCCGGGGCGTCGGGATAATCCGGTGCCGGGTTCAGCGGATGGGGGCAGTTGGACAGCACCACCAGCAGGTTCATCTCCGCCCGCAGATCGACGAACCCGCCGGCCGGCCCGGTGCCGTGCCAGACGAACTGCCCGGCCGGATCGACGCCGATATCGGCGAAGAAGCTGATGCAGGGGCCGACATCGCGCCGCGCCAGGCCGAATTTGGCGGCCCCGAGGCGGAAATTGTCCCGTGTGTTGCGCGTCTGCGCCCCACCATACCGGCGCGCATCAGTGGCCGGCGTGCTGGCGCCCGCCAGCGCGTCGTGCCCGCCCGCGGTATCGGCGGTGATCGCGGCCAGCACCCGGCCCATGTCGGAGAACAGCAGATGCCCGAGCCCCAGCCGCGCGGTCCATTGCAGCTTCATCGTATCGCCGGGGTTGAACCGCTCGCTGGTGTCCTCGGCGTTCCAGAACAGCGCCGCGACCGAGGCCGCGCCCCGCGGGTTGGCGATGCGCAGGCTCTGCCAGCGCGCCACCCGGCCGCACCAGTACCAGCCGGCGGGGATGGCGGCGTGCTGCAGCCTGTCGGCCTCCGCCAGCTGCACCGGCGGCGGGGGAAAGACCGGCGGGGAAGATGCCCGCGCGGCGGCGGCCTCGCGCAAGGCCAGATAGCGGGCGCGGTGGCGGTCCTGTTCGCTGGGTTCGCTCATGCCGTGGACGGCTCCTTCAAATTGGCGGGCAGGTGGCGGCGAGGAAGTCTGCCCCAGCCCCCTCCGGTGGTGATGATCGTTCTGGAGCGGTGCCCGATCCGATGGACGATCGGCCACCGCTCTTGCTCTCTGTTTCACCGAGCAACTTCATCCGGTCAGATTTGTCCATCCGATCGGATGTTGCCCTGGCAGTCGCTCTCGCAGTCGCCCTGGCAGTCGCTCTCGCAGTCGCCCTGGCAATTTCTCTACCAGTTGCTCTAGCAAGAGCGATGCCGAGCAAGAGCGATGCCGCCCCGCCCGGGGCTGGGATGCACCCTCCCGGGCGCGGGTCCGGCAGAGCCTGCTCCCTGGCGAGGTCCAAAGGGCCAACGGGGCCGCGCCCCGGCCCGGCCGCCCGCGAC
>DAICZL010000418.1 GCA_027311165.1 bacterium | reverse complement strand
TGCGGTCATGCTAGCCGAGCAGCAACGGCAGCAGAAGGTTATCGGGAAAATGCAGCGTGACCGCCTGGTCCTGCGGGCCACGCGCGAGCGGAACGGAGGCGGCGGAGAGGTGGGTCAAGCGCAGGCTCGCTCCTCGTCCGGGGTTGGGTTCAGGGTTTGGTTCAGGGTCGCGGAGGGGGCGGTGTCCGGGATCGTGTGATCCATCGACGCGGCGAGGGAATTGCGGTGGGCGGCGATGATCCGGACCGGGACTTCCTGCCCGATCAGGCTGGCCGGACCGGTCATGTGCACCGGTTGCAGGAAGGGCGAGCGGCCGGCGATCTGACCGGGATGGCGCCCCCTCCCGGTGAACAGCACGGGCAGCAGAAGGCCGGCGCAGCCCTGGTTGAACGCCGCCTGCTGTTCGCGCAGCAGCGCCTGCAGGGTCTGCAGCCGGCGGTCCTTCTCGGTCTCGTCCACCTGTCCCGGGGCGCTCGCCGCGGGAGTGCCGGGGCGGGGCGAGTATTTGAAGCTGAACGCCTGGGCGAAGCGCACTTCCCGGATCAGCGCCAGGGTCGCGGCGAAATCCGCCTCGGTCTCGCCCGGATGGCCGACGATGAAATCCGATGACAGAGCGAGGTCCGGCCTTGCCGACCGCAGCCTCTCGATCAGGCGCAGATAGTCCCCGGCCGTGTGGCCGCGGTTCATCGCCGCCAGCACCCGGTCCGCGCCCGATTGCACCGGCAGATGCAGAAACGGCATCAGCGCCGGCACCTCGGCATGGGCGGCGATCAGGTCCGCGTCCATGTCGCGGGGGTGGGAGGTCGTGTAGCGCAGGCGCAGGAGACCGGGGATACGCGCGAGCTCGCGGATCAGCCAGCCCAGGCCGCGCCCCGAGTGGGCTGCGCGCGCGGCGCCCGCATCGGGGTCACGCCAGGCATTGACGTTCTGGCCGAGCAGGGTGATTTCGCGCGCTCCGCCGGCCACTAGCCGCCGCGCTTCCGCCAGCACCCCCGCCGCGGGGCGGCTCGCCTCCGCCCCGCGGGTATAGGGCACGACACAAAAGCTGCAGAATTTGTCACAGCCTTCCTGAACGCTGAGGAAGGCGGTCAGCCCGCCCGGGGTCTGTGGCGCAGCCGCCTCCGGCAGAAAGTCGAATTTCTGTTCGGGCGGGAAATCGGTGTCGATCACCGCCGCGCCCTGGCGGGCGGCACGGGCCAGCAATTCGGGGAGGCGGTGATAGGTCTGGGGGCCGAACACCAGATCGACGAACGGCGCGCGGGCCAGGATCTCGGCCCCCTCGGCCTGGGCGACGCAGCCGGCCACCGCCAGCACCATCCGCCCCCCGGCCGCCTGCCGCGCCTGCTGCAGCAGGCGCAGCCGGCCGAGTTCGGAGAACAGCTTTTCGCTCGCCCGTTCGCGGATATGGCAGGTGTTCAGGATCACCATGTCGGCTTCCGCGGCGGCCGCGGCCGGGGTGTAGCCGAGCGGGGCCAGCACGTCCGCCATCCGGGCGCTGTCATACACGTTCATCTGGCAGCCCCAGGTGATGACATGCAGCCGGCGCGGGGCGGACATCCCGGCGGGTGGGTCGCCCACCGGGGCGATGGCGACGGCATCAACCGGCGAAGCCGCCCGATCGGACGCGGCGCTGCCC
Source organism: bacterium (assembly GCA_027311165.1). GTDB lineage: Bacteria > Pseudomonadota > Alphaproteobacteria > Acetobacterales > Acetobacteraceae > DAICZL01. Next base: position 1,571 of record DAICZL010000418.1, on the reverse strand, counting down.
GAGGGAGCAGTCCCTGGCGGATGGCCGTCGGCGCCGCCGCTCGTGGCCTCGCTGCCTGTCTCGGCCATGGTCAACGCTCTCCCCTGTCCCGCCGGAACCACCCGGCCAGGAAAGGGGGAGCAATCGCTGTCGCGGTCGGTCCGGTCAAGCGCAAGGCCGGGCAGTTGCCTCCGATAACGGGGTCGCCACGTGCGGCCCGGATGATGGGGTCGCCATTGGCGACGGGAAGCGGGTGGACCAGGCGAATGGCAGTCTCTGGGCGCCAAGACCGTCCAGCTTTGGAGAGATAGGGGCTGGAGACCGTCAACACAATGCTCCGCCGCCCACTGCAAGCTGCCGTTCCTTGCCTGTGTGACGCCAACCCCTCGCCGCCAGGTCGTTGCTCGGACATGGCGTTGCTGAGCTTCCTGATCGCGCTCGGTCGGCACCGGAGCAGCCCTGCCAGCAGTGACGCTTCCCCCAATTCTGGCCGATCCGGGTCAGGCGATCCGGGTCAGGCGACCCGGGTCAGGCGAAGACCGGCCCGGTGGGCTCTTCGACCCAGGCTCCCGGCGTGGCCGGCGCCCCACCCAGCGGGCTGGCCGGCCGATTCTGCCGCAGCGTGGACGCGCCGTCGGCAACCGCGCTCCACACCGCCTGGGCCAGCGCCTTGCGGTTGGCAAAGCTGGACGGGTCCAGCGGAGCGTGCAGCAGAACGCTGGCACGCAGCCCGCGATGCTGCGACAGCCGCCAGAAATGCGAGGCGATGTCCATATCGCCATACCAGGCGAACAGCGGCCGGCTGGCCCGTCCGGTCGGCAGACCGGCCAGACGGTCGTAGACCACCGAGACCGGCTGGACCAGCGGCGGCTGTCCGCCCTCGACCACGGAAAAGAAGGCCGAGCGGAACGGCAGCACCCGCGAGCCATCCGAGGTCGTGCCCTCGGGAAACAGGATCAGGCTGTCGCCGTCCACCACCCTGGCGGACATCGCGTCCCGTTCGCGCCGGGTCGTGGCGCGCTGACGGCTGACGAAGACGCTGCGGCCCAGCCGCGCCACGGTGCCGATCACCGGCCAGCGTGCCACCTGGTCCTTGGCCACGAAACAGGCTTCGAGCCGCCCGCCCAGTACCGGCACATCCAGCCAGGAGGAATGGTTGGAGACGAACACCACCGGTCGACCGCTCCCGGTCGCAGCCTGGCCGATCACCCGGACCTTCAGCCCGAGCAGCCGGCAGAACACGCTCCAGTACAGCCGCGCGAACATCACCTTGGGCCGCCCCGGCAGCACGACCAGCGGGGCCTGCACCAGCATCGCGATCGCCGTCCACAACGCTACCGAAACCCCGCGCCGGATCGCCCGCCCCCGCCGCAGCATCCGCCGCGGCAGGCCGGGCGGGCGGGCCAGATCCGGCTCCGTCCCGTTGGCGTCGCGCCGGCGCAGCAGCGGCCGCGAAGCCGAGAGCCGACGTGGCGTGCGTGAGGGACCGTGCATCACATCGGGATAGCGCGCGAATCATGTCCGAACAATGATGGCTCGATGACCGTTGCAGGAAGATGATCGAATCGCCCGGCGGATCCCAGGTCGCCCGG
>DAICZL010000417.1 GCA_027311165.1 bacterium | reverse complement strand
GGCGGTCCCTGGACCCGGCACTCCCTGGGGGGGTGGTCAGAGGGCGGAGGGAGGCGGCCTGCCCTCCGGGGCATCGGTCTCCCAGCCGCCGCCCAGCGCCTTGTACAGCGCCACCAGATTGGTCGAGACCGTCGCGGTACTGTCGGCCTGCTGCTGCTGCGCCGCGAGCAGGCTGCGCTCGGCGTTCAGCACGTCCAGGAAATCGCTCAGCCCGTCGCGATAGCGCTGCTCGGCGAGCGTCAGCGCCGTGCGGTTGGCCGCCACCGCCTGCGCCAGGCGCTGATTGCGGGCCTGCTCGGCGCCATAGGCGATCAGCGCGTTGTCCACGTCGTGCCAGGCCTGCAACACGGTCTGGCGGTATTTCACCGCCGCCTCCTGCTGCTGCTGGCGGCGCAGTTCCAGCGTGGCCTTCAGCTTGCCGCCCTCGAAGATCGGCAGCGTCAGGCTGGGGCCGAGCGCATACTGGTTCGACGACCAGTTGCCCAGCTGGCTGAACTGCAGCGCCTGCAGGCTGAGGCTGCCCGAGAGGGTGATGGTGGGATAGAAGGCGGCGACCGCGACGCCGATATCGGCGGTGGCGCCGTGCAGCTGGGCCTCCGCCTGGCGGATATCGGGGCGCCGGCGGGCGAGCTCCGAGGGCAGCCCCACCGGCACGCTGGGCGGCGGCGGCGGCACCTTGCGCGGGCTCGCCAGCTCGCCATCGAGCACGCCGGGCGGCTCGCCCAGCAACTGGCCGATGGCGTTGATCTGCTGGCCCTGCAACTGCTCCAGCTGCGGCAGCTGCGCCGCCACGCTCGCCACCTGGGCACGGGCATTGGCGACGTCGAGATCGGCGCTGAGCCCGCCGGCTTCACGCTCGCGGGTCAGCTGCAGCGTGTCATTGGCGGTCGCCAGACTCTCGCGGGTGATGCGCATGGTCTCCTGCGTGCCGCGCAGCTGCAGATAGTCGCGCGCCACCTCGGCCAGCGCCGAGAGCAGCGCCGCCCGGCGCGCCTCGTCGGACGCCACGATCGAGGCCGAGGCCGATTCCACCTCGCGCCGGACCCTGCCCCACAGATCGAGCTCCCAGGAGGCATCGAAGCCGTACTGCCACAGATCGAAGGGCTGGATATTCGCCCCCGAGGGACCACCGGCGCCGAAGCCATGGCCGTTGGCGACCGTGCCGGGCGATCCGGTGCTGCTGCCGGGCGCGCCGAAGGCGGTGAAGATGCCGTTCTTGCTGACCGATTCGCGGGTGAAGGAGGCATTGCCGTTGACGCCGGGATAGGCATCCGCCCCCACCACCCGTCCCTGGGCGCGGCTTTCCGCAAGCCTCAGCGTCGCGGTGCGCACATCCAGATTCTCGGCCGCGACGCGGGTCTCGAGCGCGGTAAGTACCGGATCGCCGAACAGGTTCCACCAGTGCGGATCGTGCGTCTCGGCCACCGGTACGCTGGGCAGGACGGGCGTCGCACCGGCCGTGGCGCGGTGCTGGGCGAACCAGGAGGCCGGGGCGGCGGCATCGGGGGGGGCGAAATCC
>DAICZL010000402.1 GCA_027311165.1 bacterium | reverse complement strand
GGCGGTGAACATGCTGAACCAGATGACCGGGGCGATGACCCCCGGCGTGAACGGCAACGCGCGGCTCGCGGCGATGACGAAGATCAGCCTGATGATCGAGCGCGAGGCGATGACGCTGGGCTACAACGACGTGCTGCTGCTGATGTCGGCGGCGTTCTTCCTGGTGCTGCCGCTGACGCTGCTGCTGGCGCCGCCGGCGGCGGTGCCGGCCGGGGCGGCGCATTGAGGCTTCGCGTCAGCCAGGGTCGCGCCCGCTACCGCGGGTTCCGCCAGCCGGTCTCCGGTCGGCCGAACAGGTAGCCCTGGCCGTAATCGACGCCGATCCCGGCGAGATAGGTGGCGGTCTCCTCGGTCTCGATCATTTCGCCGATGGTGGCGATGCCGAGGTCGTGGCAGAGCTGCACCATGGCGGCGAGGAAGGCGCGGTCGCGCGCCTGGGCCAGCACATTGCGCACGAAGGCGCCGTCGATCTTGACGTAGTCCACGTGCAGCGCGTGCAGATAGTGGAAGGCGCTGGCGCCGGACCCGAAATCATCGAGGCAGACCGGATAGCCGCCCTGCCGCAGCCGGTCGATTGCCTTGGCAGCCTGCTGCAGATCGCGAATCTCGGCCGATTCGGTGAGCTCGAACAGTACCCGTCCGCGCATGTTGTAGTAGGAACCGAGTATGGCGAACAGCCGGTCGAGAAATTCCGGCGTATCGAGTGAGCGGCCGGAGACGTTGATCGCGGCCGAGATCTGCCGCCCGTCCAGATCCTCCCGCGCCATGCGGCCCAGCACTTTCTCGACCATCGCGAGATCGAATTCGGAGATCAGCCCGACCTTCTCGGCGAAGCGGATGCTGTCGAACGGCGATTCCCGTGCATCGAAGCGCGCCAGCGCCTCATGGTGATGGATCTGGCGGTCCTTCAGCGCGACGATCGGCTGGAAGGCGACCGTGAAGCCGCGCCCGACGATCACCGAACGAAACGCCGCCATGCGCCGCACCGTGTTGCCGAGCAGGGATTTCGACCCCGAGGTGAGGTCGCTCAGGGTGACATCGGACCGGCCCTCGGCGAAGCTGTTGATGGCATATAGCAGCGCCTGGGCGCATTCGGCTTCGGAACCCGGATCGGCATCCAGCTGCAGGGTCGCGGATTTCGCGCTGATGCCGCGGCCGGTGGGATCGCAGCGGCGGCCGATCGCCTCGATCTCCTGGCTGAGCGCGGTGATGTCCGGACCGGCCTGGTGGATGAAGCCGAACCGTTCGGTATCGAGCTGGGCAGCGGCCTCGGACGCGCCGGCAAGGCGGCCGATGGCAGTGGCGATCTCACCTTGCAGGGCGGCGGCACGGGAGGGATCGAGCCGAGTGCTGAGGTCCTTCAGCCCCTCGGTGGACAGCAGGCTCATCTCGAGACCGTCCCCGCCATCGGCGGAGGGGCGCACCGCCTCCTGCGCCATCCGGTTGAATGCCGCGCGGTTCAGCAGCTGGTCGGGTGGGGATTTGTACGGCACCCCGCCCGGCGGTTCGGCCCGCAGGGTCAGATAGGCGTGGTCGGGCCGGTCGGGGATCATGGCGCCCGAAAGGGTCAGCCGTTGCTCCGCGAGTGTGAGAACGATCGGCCGGCTGCGGCCGTTACGGCGGAGCTCGTCCAGCGCATCGCGCAGCCTGACCCGCTCGGCGAGCGGCAGCAGTTCGAACAACCCGGCGCCGATCAGCGCGTCGGTGCCTCGGCCCAGCGTGCCGCGCAGCGCGCCCGCGGCAAACAGGATTGTGCCGGATCGGTCGATCTCGATCAGCGCATCGGCCGCGGCGAAAGAAAAGGCCACGAACCGGTCGCGATCCTGGCGCAACATGTCCGTGATCGTCGCAGGCGCAGAAACGGAGGCAGCCTGCTGATGATCCATGGAGGGCAGATTAGGCAGGAGATTCTAACGGACCATGAAACGGCTCGGGGAGGGCCCTGGCGATCCTGGCTTGGCGGCATGGGACCGGGGCTTCTATGCTGGATCAGGAGGAGGCATGCCCGACGAGCCTCATATTCTGGTGGTCGACGACGATGCCCGGCTGCGCGCGCTGCTGCAGCGCTACCTGGCCGAGAACGGCTTCCGCGTCACCACCGCGGAGAATGCCGCGGAGGCGCGCGAACAGCTCGGTTTCATGGCCCCGGACCTGCTGGTGCTTGACGTGATGATGCCTGGCGAGACCGGCCTGTCGCTGACCGAGTTCCTGCGAGCCCAGGCAAACGACCTGCCGGTGCTGCTGTTGACCGCCCGCGGCGCGCCGGAAGACCGGATCGCCGGTTTCGAGGCCGGTGCCGATGACTATCTGGGCAAGCCCTTCGATCCGCGCGAACTGGTGCTGCGCATCCGCGCCATGCTGCGCCGCGCTGCGCCGGTTCCGACCGAGACCGCGACCGGGCCGATACGGCTGGGCGAGGCGGAGTTCGATCCCGAGCGTGGCGAACTGCGCACCCCGGAAGGGGCGGTGCGGCTGACCGGTGGCGAGGCGGCGCTGCTGGGTGCTCTGGCGCGCAAGGCCAACGAGGTGCTCTCGCGTGAGGACATCGCCGCGGCGCTCGGCATGGACGAGGCCGGCGAGCGGGCGATCGACGTGCAGGTGACGCGGCTGCGGCGCAAGATCGAGGCCGATCCGCGCGAACCGCGATTCCTGCACACGGTACGCGGGCGCGGCTATGTGCTGAAGCCGGGGAGTTAGAGCATGACCTGACCGGATCGAGTGGGCGCGGGAGTCCGGCGCGGATCGGCATCCGATTCAAGCTGCTGGCTGGGCTGGAGGCCAGCAGCTCATGGCGAGACCCTGTTCA
>DAICZL010000397.1 GCA_027311165.1 bacterium | reverse complement strand
TCTGGCGCTCGCGCCGCAGAAGGACTGGACGGTCAACCGCCGGGCGATGCCGGTCGTTGAAAAGCTGCGCGCGGTGATGGCGGAGTTCAACAAGGCCCAGACCGGCGGCAAGCATGTCTCGCTGGCGGATCTGATCGTGCTGGGGGGTTGCGCCGCGGTCGAGAAGGCGGCTCGGGCGGCCGGGGTCGAGGCCAGCGTTCCGTTCACGCCGGGCCGGGTGGATACCACGCAGGCGCTCACCGATCTCGAGTCGTTCACGTGGCTGAAGCCGGTCGTCGACGGTTTCCGCAACTTCATCGACGGCGATTTCGAGCAGATCTCGCAGGGCGTCGCGCCCGAGGAGTTCTTCCTCGACAAGGCCAATCTGATGAGGCTGTCCGCTCCGGAATGGGCGGTTCTGACAGGCGGGCTGCGCGTGCTGAACGCGAACCACGACGGCTCTGAACACGGCGTGTTCACCGACAAGGTCGGCGTGCTGACCAACGACTTCTTCGTCAATCTCACCGACATCGACCTGGTCTGGGAGAAGACCGACGAGAAGGGGATGACCTTCACCCTGAAGGACCGCGGAACCGGCGCGATCAGGTTCCGGGCGACGCGCAACGATCTGGTGTTCGGATCGAATTCGCAACTGCGTGCCATCGCCGATGTCTACGCCGGCAGCGACGGCCACCACCGCTTCGTCACCGATTTCATCAAGGCGTGGGACAAGGTGATGATGCTCGATCGTTTCGACGTGAAGGGACACAAGCGCTACGCGCCGATGACCGCCTGAACGGGTCTGCGCTGAACGGATGGAACGGGGCCGTGCCATCGCACGGCCCCGTTTTCATGCGCACTCCCCGGCGCGCCGAGCCGCCGGCCCGCGCTTGCAACAGGGCCGCGCCGGTCGGTCGCCGCACGCATCGCCCGCGGCACCGCGGCTGCGTGATCCGCGCCGCAATCGCCACAATGGGACCGCCGCGCCGCGGCACCTCTTCCTCCCGCCCGGCGAGCGCGAGGCTGCGTCTGCGCATTTCATGAGGAAAGGCCGGGCACGGTTCCGTCGTGGCCCGTCGGCTTCTCCTTTCGCGCGCGGACATTCTCCGGGGAAAGCGAGTCACCGAGGGCGATGAGGAACAGTATCTTCTGGCGATTTCTCATGCAGCAGGCGTAACCCCGGCCCGCCACGCAGCGAACCCTGGATGAAACCGATCATCATGGGAGCTCTATCTTGTCCAGAACCTCACATTGCCTGCTCGCCGGACTTGGTCTGGCGGCGCTGTCCGGGCTTGCGCCCGCGCCGGCGGCAGCGCAGATGCCTGCCAATGTCCTCTATGTTCAAAGCAACATCACGGCGCGGGGACAGAACTCGGTCATCGGCTATGCCCGCGCCGCCGATGGCACGCTGACCCCGCTGCCCGGCTCGCCCTATGCCACCGGCGGCAGCGGCTTCTATGATCCGAGCTACCAGCTCGGCCCGTTCGACACCAACCAGAACCTGGTCGCCGATCCGCGCACCGGTGTGCTGTTCACGCCGAATTCCGGCTCCAACACGATTGCCGCCCTGAAATTCGCCCCCGATGGCGCGCTGAGTCCGGTGGAGGGTTCGCCGTTCCGGGCCGGCGGCGTCAATCCGCTCTCGCTCGGCGTCAACGGACGCAACCTGATCGTGGTGAATGGCGACGAAAATCCGTCCCGCCCCGCCCCCGGGCGGCATCCGAGCTACAGCGTCTCGCGCATCCTCGGCACCGGGCAGCTCGAGCCGGTGGCCGGCACCTCGATCCCGCTGGCTCTCGGCTCGGCGCCCGGCCAGGCGCTCACCACCAACACCGGCGGCTTCGTCTTCACCCAGGAATTTCTGGGCGGCACACTGCGCTCGTTCATCGAGGCCCCGCTCGGCAGGCTGTTCCAGCTCGATGCCACGGTGCCGCCGCTGGAGCCCGGCGAAGCGTCCCAGCCGCTGCCGCTCGGCCTGTGGGCGCATCCGAAGCGCAATCTGCTCTATGTCGGGCTGGTGAATGTCGCCCGCATCGGTGTCTATCGCTGGCATGACGACGGGGCGCTGCAGTTCCTGCGCTCGGTGGCCGACAGCGGCGCGGCGCCGTGCTGGCTGCAGGTCAACGAGGCCGGCACGCGGCTCTATGCGGTGAATACCGGCACCCATTCGATCGGGGTGTTCGACCTCACCGATCCGGAGAACCCGGTGCAGATCCAGGACGCGGTGGTGGCGACCGGTCCGGGCGCGCTGTTCCAGTTCTCGCTCAGTCCCGACCAGCATTTCCTGTACGTGCTGGAGCAGGAGAGCAGCGCCGCCGCGGTGGGCAAGAGCAACCAGATCCATCTGCTCAACGTGAACCCGGCGGACGGCACGCTGAGCGAGAATGTCGCGGCGCTGACCAGGCTTCCGGTGCCGCCGCTCACCCGCTCGGTCGGCATGCTGGTGTTCTGATCCTCGTGCCGGGTCCCGTCCGCCCGGTGGGCGGGCGGGACATTTTCCGAAGCAGGCGACGACGCGGCCATTCAGGGAGCATCCGCCATGGCACTGCATCTTTCCGCATTGGTCCCGCTGGCGCGGCGGCTTGGCCGCGGCGGTCTCGGTCTCGCGCTGGCCGCGTCCCTCGCGCCCGCCGTATCGGCGGCCGGTGAGCGTCCGACGGTGGTGGAATTATTCACCTCCCAATCCTGTTCGTCCTGTCCGCCGGCCGATGCTCTGCTGAGCGAACTGCAACGCGCGCGGACCGATCTGCTGGTGCTCGATCTGCATGTCACCTACTGGGACCGGCTGGGCTGGAAGGATCCCTATTCGCTGGAGGCCGCGACCCGGCGGCAGTTTCGCTATGCGGCGATGCTGGGCGGGCGGCAGGTCTATACGCCGCAGATGGTGATCGACGGGTCCCGTGAGGCGGTGGGCTCGGACCGCGGGGCGGTGCTGGCGGCGATCGCCGCCGCGCAGGCCGATCCGCAGGCTGCGGTCGCGGTCTCGCTCGCCGCTTCGCCGGCGGGGCTTGCCGTGCGCACCGGGGCCGGCAGCGGCGCCGCCAGCCTGGTGCTGGTCGGCTACGATGCGGCCCACAGCACCGCCGTGCAGGGCGGGGAGAATGGCGGGCGGCGCCTGGCCGAGGTGAACGTGGTCCGTTCCCTGCGCGAGATCGGCGCCTGGCGCGGGCTGCCCCTCGATCTGGAGGTGGCGCCGCCGCCGGGCGAGCATGCCGCCATGCTGCTGCAGCGCGAGGATGGGCGGATCCTGGGCGCTGCAGTGCTGGTCGGCAGGTAGCCTGTCCGCCGCCGACCGAGACCGCCCCCGGGTCGGGCCCCCGGGTCGGGCCCCCCCCGGTCGGGCCCCCGGGGCGGCCC
>DAICZL010000376.1 GCA_027311165.1 bacterium | reverse complement strand
CCTGGGACCCATACCCCCCTGGGACGCATATCCCCCTGGGACCCATATCCCCTGGGACCTATATCCCCCTGGGACCCGCCAGGGAGCTGAGATTCCTGGATCCGCATCGGCCGGGTTCTGCCCTGCACCGGAACGGGTCGGGCGGGTTTGCAACGGGCAGAGCCCGCTCTCCTTGCCGCCAGGCGACGCCCGCCCCATGATCGCGTGATGTCCGACACGACCGGTCTCGCCCCCGCCTGGACCCTGCCGGCGCGCTGGTACCGCGACCCGGCGCAGTATGCCAGCGAGCGCGCCGCGATCTTCACCCGCGAATGGTGCCTGTTCACCTGGTCGGCGCGCCTGGCCGGCCCAGGCGCCTATGTGGCGGGCACGCTGGCGGGATATCCGGTGTTCGTGATCCGCGGCGAGGACGGGCGCCTGCGCGGCTTTCACAATGTCTGCCGCCATCGCGCCGCGCAGTTGCTGCCCGATGGCGCCGGCGCGGCCGGCAGGCTGATCGCCTGCCGCTACCATAGCTGGACCTACGAACACACCGGCCGGCTGCACAAGGCCACCGATTTCGGCGCGCCGCTCGATCCCGACCAGTGCGGCCTGTTCGCGATCGACGCCGAGGAATGGCGCGGCCTGGTGTTTCTGCGCATCGCCGGCGGCGCCGGGCCCGGACTGCGGGACTGGCTCGGCCCGATCGATGCCATGGCGGCTGATTATCCCCTGGAAACACAGTCTTATTTCATGGCCAAGGACCGCGAGGTCGCGGTGGACTGGAAGACCTACGCCGAGAACTATCTGGAATGCTACCATTGCCGGACGCTGCATCCGGGCCTGTGCGCGGCGATGGACATCGATCGCTACCGGATCGACGTGCACGCCTCCGACCGATTTTTTCACCTGCACGCCCCCCGCCGCGAAGGCGGGCTGACGCGGGGGCTGTATTTCTACCGCTTCCCCTTCCTGATGCTGAACCTGTACGACTGGGGCAGTTCGATCGCGACCATCGAGCCGCTCGGCCCGGGGCGCATCCGCCATATCAACTGGTATCTGTTCACCGACGTCTCGCCCGAACGGGCGGAGGAGAACCGCCGCGCCGCGGAATGGTCGGCCGAGATCGTCAGCGAGGATCTGGCGATCGTCACCGGCGTGCAGCGCAACCTGGATGCCGGCATCTATGATCGTGGCCTGCTGTCCCCTCGCCACGAACAGGCGGTCGGCGCATTCCAGGACATGGTCCGCGCGGCTCTGGCCGCCCCGCCGGCCCGGAACTAGCGTCCTGCCCCCGAATTTCGCGGTTCCTCACCGCGACCTTCGGGGATCAGCTGGCCACTGAAAACAAAGAGCTGGTGTCCCGGTTCCGACCACATTTCCATGCTGCGACTTTCGGAATCGGGACACGAGTGTCCTGCCCCCGAATTTCGCGGTTCCTCACCGCGAAGTTCGGGGATCAGCAGGCCACTGAAAACAAAGAGCTGGTGTCCCGGTTCCGACCACATTTCAATGCTGCGACTTTCGGAATCGGGACACGAGCGCGCCAGCCGATCCGATGGACGATCGGCCAGCGCTCCTGCGCTCTGTTCGACCGGGCAGCCTTATCCGATCGGATGAGTCCATCTGATCGGAGTGGGCTCCAGCGGCCAGCCCATCGCCGGGATGGGCGCTTCCAGGGAGGGGCGCTTCCAGG
>DAICZL010000362.1 GCA_027311165.1 bacterium | reverse complement strand
GTTGTAATCTGTCCATGAACGGCGCTGTCCGCGCCGGGGCGCGACGGCCGGCGGGCTCCGCCCAGCGCCCCGGCTCTGACCCGCGCCCCGGCTCTGACCCGCGCCAGGCCGGCATCGCAGTGGGGTGGCCGATGCCGGCGTGTCTGCGCGGCCGGTCCGTGTCCCCGGCCGCGGATGCGGGCCGCGCCTCGCGGCGGGAAATGCCGCCGATCCGTCGGTCCGGCGATGTCCTGTCACGGTGCCCCGATGGCGCATCCGCGCCCATCAGGGCCGCGGGTCGGTCCCGCCCAGGCCCCGGATCGGTTTCGCCGGGGGATAACCCTTCCGGGCATGCGGGTCCGGATCAGGGGCCCGGCCTGGTCTTTTTCCCGACGCGCCCGGCCTCAGCTCTGCCGCGCCACCAGCCGGCGGATGCGGCGCAGTCCGAGTGCGACCAGCACCCCGACCACGGGGATGGCGAGGCCTGCCACCAGATCGGGGCTGATCTCGATCCCTCCCGCCTTCACGCCCTTGGCCACGTAATAGATCAACCCCACCACGTAATAGGTCACCGCGGCGACCGACAGCCCCTCCACCGTCTCCTGCAGGCGCAGTTGCAGCTTGGCGCGGCGGTTCATCGAGGCGAGCACCGCCTGGCTCTGCCGCTCGCTGGTCAGTTCGACGCGGGTGGCGAGCAACTGGGTGGCCCGCCCGGCGCGGCGCGACAGCGCTTCCTGACGCGACGCCGCCGAGCGGCAGGTGTCCATCGCCGGGGCCAGCCGGCGTTCGACGAATTCCTGGAAGGTCTGCAGGCCCTGGATGCGGCTCTCGCGCAGCTCCCCCAGCCGGCGATGCACCAGCGTCGAGTAGGCGCCGGCGGCGGCGAAGCGGTAGCTGCGCTCGGACCGGCGGCTTTCGACCTCGGCGGCAAGCCGGGTCAGCCGGTCCAGCAGCACCGGCTCGTCCGCCTCGCCGGCCTCCGCCAGGGCGGCGGTGATCCGGGCGAGTTCCTGTTCCTGCAGCGCGATGACCGGGGCGAGGTCGCGGGCGAGCGGCAGGGCGAGCAGTGCCAGCAGGCGGTAGGTGTCGATCTCCAGCAGCCGCTGCACCATCCGCCCGGCCTGGCGCGGGGTCATGGCGCGGTCCTGGATCAGCAGCCGGGCGAACCCGTCCGGGTGGATGCGGAAATCGCTGAAGCCCATCGCCGCGCCGCCGCCCAGCGCGCCGCCCACGGGCACATGGCCGCCGAACATCCGTGCGGCGAGGGCATCGTGATCGACCGTGCCCTCGAAGCCGCGGACCAGGCCGACATGGGTCGCGGCGATCACCCGCCCCGGCAGACCCGCCACCCAGTCCGCCGGCAGAGCCGCGAGCGCCGGCTGGTCGAAGGCGGAATGCCCATCGCCGTTCTGGATCACCTGGTAGCGGACGAATTCGGTATGGCGTTCCCATTTCAGCCGGTAGTCACCGAAATCGGCGCGGAAGAAGGCGGCCCCCGGCGCCGGCCCGCCCTGGCCGAAACGGTCGGCGAGCGCGGTCACGGCGAGCCGCGCCCGTT
>DAICZL010000352.1 GCA_027311165.1 bacterium | reverse complement strand
GGTCTGGATCGTGGCGTTCGGGGGCGCGGTGGGGGCGCAGCGTCCGTGTCATCGCCCCGGCGTCTCCGCCGCGCCTCGGCGGCTCATCTCAGGCTTCGTATCATGGTAGAGTTTCCTGCGCCTGCGGGAGAATAACAAGGTCCGGAGCAGGCGCGAGAGACGCGGCCGCGGCCGATCGGGAGGAGAAGGCTCATGGAGGGCAAGGCCCAAGATCTCGGCTACCCGGGCGCCTATGCCGCCTGGCGTGCCGATCCGCAGGGCTGGTGGGAAGAAGCGGCGGGGGGGATCGACTGGCTGCGGCGCTGGGACCGCGTCTTCGATCCCGCCCGCGGCGCCTTCGGCCAGTGGTTCCCCGGCGCCGAACTGAATGTCTGCGCCAATTGCCTCGATCGTCATGTCGCCGCCGGACGCGGTGACCAGGCGGCGCTGATCTGGGACAGCGCGATGACCGACCAGATCGAGGCCCTGACATACGCGCGCATGCTGGACCGCACGGCGAAGCTGGCCGGCGCGCTGGCCGCGCTTGGCGTCGGGCGCGGTGATCGCGTCGTGATCTACATGCCGATGGTGCCCGAGGCGGCGATCGCGATGCTCGCCTGCGCCCGGCTGGGGGCGATCCATTCGGTGGTGTTCGGCGGTTTCGCCGCACCGGAACTGGCCAGCCGCATCGCCGATGCACGGCCCATGGTGATCGTCTCGGCCTCCTGCGGGCTGGAACCCGGCAGGGTGATCGCCTACAAGCCGCTGCTGGATGCGGCGCTCGCGCTGTCGCCGCATCAGCCCGAGTCCTGCCTGATCCTGCAGCGGCCGATGCTGCGCGCCGCGCTGCGTCCCGGGCGCGATCACGATCTGCTGGAGGCCGAGGCCGCCGCCCCGCCGCACCCGGCGGTTGCGGTCGCGGCCACCGACCCGCTGTATATTCTCTACACCTCCGGCACGACCGGCCGGCCCAAGGGGGTGGTGCGCGATGGCGGCGGCCATGCCGTGGCACTGCACCGCTCGATGCGCATGATCTACGGGCTCGGGCCGGGCGATGTGTTCTGGACCGCCTCCGATGTCGGCTGGGTGGTGGGCCACAGCTACATCGTCTATGCGCCGCTGCTCGCCGGCTGCACCAGCGTGATGTACGAGGGCAAGCCGGTGGGCACGCCGGATGCCGGCGCGTTCTGGCGCGTCGCCGCACGGCACGGGGTTCGGGTGCTGTTCCCCGCGCCCACCGCGATGCGCGCGATCCGCCAGCAGGATCCGGAGGGCAGGCTGCGTGCCGGCCACGACCTGTCGCGACTGGAGGCGCTGTTCCTGGCCGGCGAGCGCTGCGACCCGCCGACCGCGATCTGGGCGGCGCGACTGCTCGACCGGCCGGTGGTGGACCATTGGTGGCAGACCGAGACCGGCTGGCCGATCACCGCGGGCTTCCGCGGCCTCGGCCTGTTTCCGCCCAAGCCCGGTTCGGGCGGCCGCCCCAGCCCCGGCTATGAGGTTCAGGCGCTCGATGATCACGGGGTGATCCTGCCGCCCGGCCGGTCCGGCCATCTGGCGGTGCGCCTGCCCCTGCCGCCCGGCTGCGCGCCCACGCTGTGGGAGGACGAGGCCGGGTTCCGCCGCGCCTATCTGGAGGATTTCCCCGGCTGGTACCGCACCGGCGATGCCGGGCTGATCGATGCGGATGGCGATGTCTCGGTGATGGGCCGCACCGACGACATCATCAACGTCGCCGGCCATCGCCTGTCCACCGGCGCCATCGAGGAAGTGCTGGCCAGCCATCCCGACATCGCCGAATGCGCCGTGGTGGGAGCCCGTGATCCGATCAAGGGCCAGATCCCGCTCGGCGTGTTCGTGGTGAAATCCGGGGTGGACCGCGCGGCCGCCGCGATCGCCGCGGAGCTGGTGGCGCTGGTGCGCGAACGCATCGGCCCGGTGGCGGCGTTCAAGGACGCGCGGCAGGTGGCGAAGCTGCCCAAGACGCGGTCGGGCAAGATCCTGCGCGCCTGCATCCGCCGGATCGCCGATGGCGAGCCGCCGGCCGCGCCGCCCACGATCGATGATCCGCTGGCGCTCGAGGAGGTGGCGCGGGCGCTGAGCTAGAGCAACATCCGATCGGATCAAATCGCTCGGTAAAACAGAGAGAATGAGCGGTGGCCGGCGGTCTCCCGGACCGGCTGCCGCGCCAGGGCAACAGCCGATCGGAGGGACTCCCCGGATCGGAGGAAGGTGCCCGGCAGAACAAACGCCAGGAGCGGTGGCCGGTCGTCTTCCGGATCGGCTGCCGCGCCAGGCCGGGGCCGGAGCCTCGGAGGGAGGGGGCGGCGCGCCCTGGCGCAAGCGCTCTGCCGCCAGGACCCGGTCCCTCCCCGTGGCGGCGAAGCCTACGGTCGCGCCGTCTTCCCTGGAGCCGTCTCCCCTGGGGCCGTCTCCCCTGGGGCGGCCGGCCGGCTCATTTCAGGATGATCTCGACCCGGCGGTTCTGCGCCTCGCGCACGCCATCGGCGGTCGGCACCAGGGGATTGTTTTCGCCGAAACCCTGCACCGAGATCGCGGATTGCGGCACGCCGTCATGCACCAGCTCCGCCGCCACCGCCTTGGCGCGGCGCACCGACAGCGCCTGGTTGTAGGCCGGGGTGCCGGACCGGTCGGTGAAGCCGTTGACCTCGATCCGTGTGCGTTCGGTCTGCTGTGCCCCGCTCGCCGCCTGCGCGCTCACCTGCCGCGCCCGCTCGGTCAGGTCGTACCTGTCCCAGTCGAAGAACACCAGATAGGTGCGCGCCGCCGCCGGGGCCGGCATCGGGGCCGCGACCGGCGCCGGGGCAGGCGGGGTTGCGAAGGCGTAGCGCACGCCGAGCAGGAATTCATGGTCGAATTCGTTGCCCACACGCAGCTTGCCCTGCTCGGTCACGCCGTTGCTGACGGTGGTCACCGGCACCGATTGCTGCGGATCGAGCACGCCGACCAGACGGTATTCGGCGGTGACCGACAGGCCGGGCAGGGCGCTGATCGGGAAGGCCAGGCCGACGATGCCCTGATAGCCGAAATTATTGCTGGTTCCGTTCGCCGACAGCGCGGTGCCGCGCCCGGTCGCGGTCAGGTTGCGCAGCTGGGTCCATTCGCTGCCGATCCCGACACCGGCATAAGGGTACATGAACGGCAGGCCGACATTGAAATCATAGAGCGCGTTGGCGAACAGCCCGTAGCCGTTCTGGGTGCCGCCGGAATGCAGCGAGCCGACATTGGACGGGCCGTTCAGCGGGTGATCGAGGTACTGGCCTTCGATCTCGAAGCGCAGCCCGTTGCCGAGGCCCCAGCCGGCGCTGCCCATCACCACCAGGCCCGCGCCGGAGTTGTTATAGTCGGGGATCGAGAATCCCGGCGGCAGGCCGCTGATCCGCAGGCTCTCCGCCTGCAGCAGCGTCGCCCCCGCGGCACCGGCGATATACAGGCCGGAGACCGGCTGGGCGACCGCGGAAGGGGCGATCGCGGTGGCTGCGACCAGCAGCGCGGCCGCCGCCAGCCAGGCGGCGGGCATGGATGGAACAGCCGGACAGGCTGTGGAGTGACGCATGATTCTGATTTCCCGAAAACACAGTTCGGGGAGGAATGGGCTCGAAACGAGTTTCCGCAAGTGGATGAGTTGAAGAAAATTTAACATGCGATGCAGTAATAAGTATTGAAGACGAAATCATAAATCCCGGTCGCCGTCGTGAAGCCGCCCGTCCTGCCCGAGGGCTCGGGCCAGGGCTCTGGCTCGGGCCCGGGCGCCGGTTTCGGCCCAAGGCCACGCCGTCCCCGATGGCAGCGCCGGGCGCCAGCGTCGGCGATGACACGATCGTGATCGCAGGGCGCGGACGCGCCGCGCCGGATCATCCCGCCGCTGCCGCCGGCCCATTCCCCCGCCCCGGCCGCCAGCCGCGCCCAGGCGCCGGGCATCGCCCGCGCGGCCCGCCGCCAACGCGGTCAGATCGTCGGATAGACCTTGGGATAGATCACCTTCTCCGGCGGTCCGGGCGGCGAGGGCGGACCCTTCTTGCCGCAGCCGCCGAGCGGGGCCAGCACCGCCAGGGCCAGCACCAGGCCGGCCAGGGCGGCGAGCCTGCGCCTCATTCCAGCGCCGCCTGCCAGGCCGCCGCCGCCGCCGCGACATTGGCCGGCGCGGTGCCGCCCAGGCTGGTGCGTGAGGCGACCGAGGCCGCCACCCCCAGCACCCCGAACACCGCCGCGGTGATCGCGGGCTCGATCGCCTGCATCTCGGC
>DAICZL010000340.1 GCA_027311165.1 bacterium | reverse complement strand
GTGCTCATCGGTCCTTGTCCTTCCGTATGCAGCCATCATCCGCCGGGCCGGTGTCAGCCAAGCTCGGGAAAATCCTCCTCGCGGAACTCGTCCGCGCTGCGCGCGCCGCGGGCCGCCTCGGCGCGGCGCAATTCCACCCGGCGGATCTTGCCGGAGATGGTCTTGGGCAGCGGCCCGAACTCGATCCGCCGCACGCGCTGGAACGGTGCCAGCCTGGCGCGCACGTGGTGGAAGATCGCCAACGCCGTCGCGCCGGTCGCGGGCGTCTCCGCCGCCAGCGTCACATAGGCCTTCGGCACGGCAAGCCGCAGCGGATCCGGCGCCGGCACCACCGCGGCCTCCACCACCGCCGGGTGCTCGATCAGCACGCTCTCCAGCTCGAACGGGCTGATCCGGTAGTCCGAGGCTTTGAAGATGTCGTCCGCCCGCCCGACATAGGTAAGATAGCCGTCCTCATCGCGCGCGGCGACATCGCCGGTGCGATAGATCGGCCCGGCCAGCGGCGCGATCGTTCCGTCATCGTCCTGATAGCCCAGCATCAGCCCCGCCGGCGGCGGATCGAGCGCGAGGCACACCGCGCCTTCCCCGCCATCGCGGTCCTCGGCGTCCAGCAGGCGGATGCGGTAGCCGGGCAGGGGCCGGCCCATCGAGCCGGGCTTGACCGCCTGGCCGGGCGGATTGCCGATCTGCGCGGTGGTCTCGGTCTGGCCGTAGCCGTCGCGGATGGTCAGGCCCCAGGCGGCGCGCACGCGCCCGATCACCTCGGGGTTCAGCGGCTCGCCGGCGGCGCAGACCTCGCGCAGCGCGGTGCGCCAGGCGCCGAGATCCTCCTGGATCAGCATCCGCCACACGGTCGGCGGCGCGCACAGCGTGGTGACGCCATGGGCGGCGATGGCATCGAGCAGGCCGCGCGCGGAGAAGCGCGGCTGGTTGGCGATGAACACCGAAGCCCCGGCGTTCCAGGGCGCGAACACGCAGCTCCAGGCATGCTTGGCCCAGCCGGGGGAGGAGACGTTGAGATGCACATCGCCCGGCAGCAGCCCGAGCCAGTACATCGTGGACAGATGTCCGATCGGATAGCTGGCATGGCTGTGGCGCACCAGCTTGGGCCTGGCGGTCGTGCCGGAAGTGAAATACAGCAGCAGCGGATCGCCCGCCCGCGTCGGCGCATCGGCCACGAAGGCGGCCGGCGCCTCGCGCAGTGCCGCGAAATCATGCCAGCCGGGATCATTCCAGCCTGGCGGCGCGCCGGTCGCGATGCGGGTGATCGACGGATCGAGGCCGGCGAATTTCGCGGCATCGGCAACCGCGGTCACCACATGGCGCACGCCGCCACGGGCGATGCGGTCGGCGATGTCGGTCGCGGTCAGCTGGGTGGTGGCCGGGATCACGACGGCACCGAGCTTCATCGCCGCCAGCATCGTCTCCCACAGCGGCGCGACATTGCCCAGCATCAGCAGCAGCCGATCGCCGCGCCGCACGCCGAGCGCGCGCAGTCCGTTGGCAATCCGGCTCGATCGTTCGGAGAGTTCCGCGAAGCTCAGCCGCGCCGCGCCCTCGCCGGTGATGATCAGCGCCGGCGCATCCGCCGACGCGCCGCGCGCGAGCTCGGCATCGAACCAGTCGAGCGCCCAGTTGAACCGTTCCGGCGCGGGCCAGGTGAAGCCGGCGCAGGCGGCGTCGTGGTCGCAGCGTTGGGCGAGCAGGAAATCGCGGGCGGCCTTGAAGTCCATTTCGTTCATCGTCTGGCCCCGGGCCCGGCCTCGTGCAGCAGGCGGGCGCGGTCCATCCGGTCGAGCCACTGATATGCGACCGAGAAGTCCCGCCCGCCTTCGCCCGCTTCCACCAGCGCCCGGTAGAGCGCTGCCGCCTGCGCGCCGAGCGGGGTGGCCGCGCCGCTCGCCGCCGCCGCCTCCTGGGCGAGCAGCAGGTCCTTCAGCATCAGGGACGCGGCGAAGCCCGGCGCGTAGTCGCGATTGGCCGGGGCGCCCGGTACCGGGCCCGGCACCGGGCAGTAGCTGGTCAGCGACCAGCACTGGCCGGAGGATTTGGCGCTGATCTGAAACAGTTTCTCGGCCGACAGCCCGAGCCGGCCGGCGAGCACGAAGGCTTCCGAGACCGCCAGCATGCTGATCCCGAGGATCATGTTGTTGCACAGTTTCGCCGCCTGGCCGGCGCCCGCGCCGCCGGCATGCACGATCGTCCGGCCCATCGCGGCGAGCAGCGTCTCGGCGCGGGCGAAGCCGCCGTCGCTGCCGCCCACCATGAAGGTCAGCGTGCCCGCTTCCGCCCCAGCGGTGCCGCCGGAGACCGGGGCGTCCAGCATGTCGAACCCGGCCCGTGCCGCGGCCGCCGCCACCTCGCGGGCGGTCGCGACGTCGATCGTGGAGCAGTCGATCAGCAGGCTCCGCGCGCCGGACGGCAGGGCGGCGAGCAGGCCGGCCGCGCCCAGCCAGACCGCCCGCATTTGCTCGCCGGCCGGCAGCATGGTGATGATCGCCTCCGCGCCCTCCGACGCCGCGGCGGGCGGGGCGGCCGCGCGGCCGCCGGCCTGTTCCAGGGCGCGCAGCCGGGAAGGATCGAGGTCGCAGCCCGTCACCGCGTGGCCCGCCTTCAGCAGGTTCGCCGCCATCGGCGCACCCATGTTGCCCAGCCCGATGAATGCGATCTTTGCCATGCGCCGTCTCCTCGGGGTCCGTGCGGACCAGAATAAGGCACGGGGCCTTGCCTCCATGATCCCCCGGGGAACCCGCCAGGGCCAGTGCTCCCCGTGGCCCGCATGGGGGCTCATCGGGACCCGGCATTCCCTGGGGAGTACTCCCCAGG
>DAICZL010000334.1 GCA_027311165.1 bacterium | reverse complement strand
CATCTCGGCTGCCACCTATTCGGCCAACGGATCGCGCCCCAATTCCTGGATGAGCTGGCGGCGCACTTGCGTGTATTTAGAGATCGTCTCCACCATGTGCACCGGGATACGCACCGTGCGCGACTGGTCGGCCAAAGCGCGCGTGATCGCCTGGCGGATCCACCAGGTCGCGTAGGTCGAGAACTTGTAGCCGCGGCGGTATTCGAACTTATCGACCGCCTTCATCAGGCCGATGTTGCCTTCCTGGATCAGATCCAGGAACTGCAGCCCGCGGTTGGTGTATTTCTTGGCGATCGAGATCACCAGCCGCAGGTTCGCCTCGATCATCTCCTTCTTGGCGCGCGCCGAATCGCGTTCCCCGCGGGAGACGGTGGCGTACACCCGGCGGAACTCGCTGGTGGGCAGCCCGGCGTCGTTCGCCACCGCGGCGATCTGGGTGCGGATTTCGCCGATCCGCTCGGGCGCCCGCGCGCCGAACAGCTTCCAGCCCTTGCCGGGAAGCACCGCCACCCGCTCAAGCCAGTTCGGGTCGAGTTCGCTGCCGCGGTACTGCTTGAGGAACTCCTCGCGGTTCACCTTGCAGGCTTCGGCCATGCGCAGCAGCTGGCCCTCCAGCGCGGTCAGCCGGTGGTTGAGCTGGTTGAGCTGGGTCACCAGCTCCTCGATGCGGTTGTTGTGCAGCCGCACCTGACCGACCTTCTGGACCAGCTCCTCGCGCAGCTTCTCGTAGCTTTTTTCCGAGCGGGCGTTGACCTCCTCGCCGCTGGTCATGCTCTCCAGCCGGCGGGACTGCATCTTCTGGAGTTTCTTATAAAGGTTCTCGATCTCCTCGAAGGTGGCGAGCACCTCGGGCTTGAGCTTCTCCTCCTGTGCCGACAGCGACAGGCCGGCGCCTTCGCCCTCCTCCTCCTCGGCGATCTCCTCCACCGCCTCGAACCCGTCGCGCGCCTCGCCGCCGGCGCCGTCGCCGGTGGCGATCGCTACCTCGGCGGCACCGCCGCCCTGGGTCGCTTCCAGGTCGATGATGTCGCGCAACAGCATCCGCCCGGCCTTGAGCTGGTCCTGCCAGCAGATGATCGCCTTGAATGTGAGCGGGCTTTCGCACAGCCCGCCGATCATCATGTCGCGGCCGGCTTCGATGCGCTTGGCGATCGCGATCTCGCCCTCGCGCGACAGCAGCTCGACGCTGCCCATTTCGCGCAGGTACATGCGCACCGGGTCGTCGGTGCGGCCGATGCTTTCCTCATCGACGTTGCCGGTGGCCTCTTCCTCCGCCTCCTCGGCCTTCTCGGCCGGCTTGGGGGCGGCGGCCTCGCCGTCCTCGGTCTCCTCGTTCTCGACCACCTGGATGCCCATCTCGTTGAGATTGGCCATCACGTCCTCGATCTGCTCGGAACTGCTCTGTTCCGAGGGCAGCACGGCATTGAGCTCGTCGAAGGTGATGTAGCCGCGCTCCTTGCCGCGCGCGATCAGGCGCTTCACGGCGGCGGCGGAGACATCGAGCAGGGTGGTTTCCACGTCCGCCTCGACGGTGGCGGCATCGGCGGTCACGGCAGGCTTGGTCGCCATCTTGAACGGCTCTCCGGCAGAGGTCAGCGGACAGGAAACACGCGGGGGCGGGATAATCGGGTACGACGAAGGGATGGGCGGGCACGACGAAGGGACGGGCGAAGCAACGGCACGTTCGGGCTCACGGATCGGCCTCGCCGGCCTCGCCGCGACAAAGCGCATCGCGCGCGGTGCAGAGCGCGATCAGCCGGCGCTCGGT
>DAICZL010000326.1 GCA_027311165.1 bacterium | reverse complement strand
CCCAAACGCCCCCAACGCCCCCCAATGGGAGGCCCGATTGGACCGGCCCGGCGGAGAAGGGGCTTCGGCGTCGTTCGTGACGAGGGGGATCTCCCCCCAGAGATGCGGAAGGGGATGCGGATTTGGCGGGGTGGACCGGAGGCGGGTTCCAACCGGCGCTGCCGGTCGCGCGGCGGGCCGGCCGTTACCGCACTCCCGGGGCTCGCATCAGCGAAAGAACACCAGGCTCACCAGCAGCAAGGTCGGGCCGAGCAGGCAGACCGACCACAGCATGTAGCCGAAAAACCCCGGCATCCTCACCCCCCGGCGCGAGGCGATGGCCCGCACCATCAGGTTGGGCGCGTTGCCGATATAGGTCAGGCCGCCAAAGAACACCGCCCCGGCCGAGATCGCCCGCAGCACCGGCGCCAGATCGCCGGTCAGCCGGGCGGGATCGCCCCCGGCGAGTTCGAAGAACACCAGATAGGTCGGTGCATTGTCCAGAAACGCCGAGAGGATGCCGGTCAGCCAGAAATACGCGACCGGCACCGGCTGCCCGGAGACATCGAGCGTCAGGCGCAGCATCGGCGCGAGCGGTCCGTCGAAGCCGGCCTCCAGCATCCCCAGCACCGGGATGATGGTGACGAACAGGGCGGCGAACAGCTTGACGACCTCGGTCATCGGTTCCCAGGTGAACAGATTACCCTGCCGGACGGCGCGCGGCGTGGCCTGCAGCGAGACCAGCGTGACCGCACCCAGCACCGCGAGACCCACCAGCCGCTCGAGCCCGATCGGCTGGCCGAACAGGCTGACCGGGCCGGGCCGCCACAGCCCCTGGCCCAGCACCGTTGCCACCACGACCCCGAGCAGGGCGATATTGACCGCCCCGGTGACGGCGATCTTCTCGGGCGGGGGCGGCGGCCCCTCGCTGGCGGCGAGCCTCCGGTCGAGCAGATAGAACGCGCCGAGCAGCGGCAAGGCGACGACCAGCAGCGGCGCCAGCAGGTTGACCAGGGGCCATTGGAACGGAATGCCGTGCAGGAAGCCCAGATACAGGGGCGGATCGCCGAGCGGGGTGGTGGCGCCGCCGACATTGGCCACCAGCACGATGAAGAAGATCACCAGATGCAGGCGCCGCCGGCGATGGGCATTGGCCCGCAGCAGCTGGTGGATCAGCACCATCGCCGCGCCGGTGGTGCCCATGATCCCGGCCAGCACGATGCCCAGCGCCAGCATCGCGGTGTTGCCGCCCGGCCGCCCGGCGGGTCCGCCGCGGATCAGGATGCCGCCACCGGTGGTGAACAGCGCCACCAGCAGCACGACGAAGGGCAGATACTCGATCAGCACGGCATGCCAGACCGCCGCCAACGCTGCCGCCGCCCCCGCGGTCGCGGCCAGCGGCAGCACCAGCCCCAGGGTCCAGCCAAACGCGATCAACCCCATCCGCCGGTGCCAGAGCCGCTCGGCCAGCATCGGCATCAGGCCGATCGAGAGCAGCATCCCCAGGAACGGTAGCCCCCAGACCAGGCCCGGCACGGAACCCGGCGTGGCGGCGGCGAGCGCCGGGGCGGGCAGCAGCGCCAGCAGACCCGTGCCAGGCACCGCGATCCGCCGCAGGAGCGACCGGCGACGGGGCGTGCCCGGGTGGGCCTGGCGGCCGGGACCAGTGAGTGTCACGGGATCGCAGACGCAGACAGGCTCAGGACTCCGGCACTTTCTGCCAGGATTTGTCGGGATCGAAGCGGCTGATACCGGCCGCGATCCGATCGGAATTGACGCCCAGATCCTTCTCGTACAGCACGCCGTCCTGATTGATGATGAAACTCTTGACCCCGCTCACGCCGTAACTCGCCGGATAGGCGATCAGCGCGAAGCCGCCGAGCATGGTGTCCTTCACCATGTAGTCATAGGCCCCGCCCGGCGCGTGAGGCCCCTGTCCCTTCAGCACCCGGTAGAAATACCCGAAATAGGGCTGGCGCTGTTCGCCGGGCAGGCGGGGCTGATAGCCCGCCTCCTCCGCCTCGGCCATCAGCTTCGCGAACGGGCTGGCCGGCTGACCTTCGGCGCTGGGCCAGTACAGGCCGTCCTGATGGCCCGGAGTGCTGGTCAGCCTCGCGGCATAGGCGTGCAGATGGTGCCCGTCATGCCAGGACATCGCATACTCGTTCTGCGCCGCGACATAGGCGAACGCGACCTGCTGCGCGACCAGCTCGTTGGCGCCGATGCGGCGATCCAGAATCTCGTCGGCGCCGGCGGCGACGTCGAACTGCCAGCCCCCGGCGGTATGGCGCAGCGGAAAGGGCAGGGTCCAGTCGTCCTCGCCGATGGTCAGGGTCGCGGTGTCGCCGCTGACGTTCAGGGCATGCCTGGTCTCGAAACTCCTGACGAAGGCCGCGCGCTCATTCTTGTCGGCGACGGGGTCGCCCGATTCGACCAGATCGATCGCGTCCTGGCCGAGCACCACCAGGATCCGCGCGGCGTCGTCGGACCGCACCGCCTCGACCAGCGCCTCGACCGCCTGATCGGGGGAGGCGTACTGCGCCGCCCCACCCCCCGATTGCGCGCCCGCGGCTGGTGTTCCCCCGGCTGGTGTTCCCCCGGCTGGCAGGCCTGCAACCACTGCGGCGTCTCCCCCGGCCGCCGCGAACAACGGCAAGGGCGCGGCCAGCAGGCCGAGGGCCAGAATCGCGGCTGGCAGGACCGCCACCACCCGAGGCCTCACCGGCGGAAACTCCCGCCGCCAGCATGAGCGCCGCCCATTCCCTGCCGGCTCTGAAAGCCGCGCTGGGCCTGTGCCCGGACCTGCGGGCCCCGGCCGACGCCGCCGAAAGCGCCGCCGCCGAACGAGCCCTGGCCGCGGGAAGCGGCAGGCGCCGGCCGGTTGAAGGCCCCGTTATTGAACCCGCCCGGCCGGTTGAAGGCTCCGTTGTTGATCCCGCCCGGCCGGTTTAAGGCCCCGTTGTTGATCCCGCCCGGCCGGTTGATCGCGCCGTTGTTGAACCCACCCGGCCGGTTGATCGCGCCGTTGTTGATCCCGCCCGGCCCGTTGAACACGTTGGGCCGGTTGAAGGCACCGGCGCCGCCGACGAAATTCCCGCCCCGAAATGGCTGCCGCAGGGCCGGATTGCCCGCCAGGCCCGGTCGGAACTGGTTGCGCAGGGCCGGGTTCGGATAGGCGACGCCGCGCCGGTGGAAACCGTTATGCTGCCAGACGTTATTGTTGATCTGGGTGCGATTGAAGTTGATCTGGTTGAAGCGGTTGACGTTCACATACACGTTGCGCGCCCCCCAGT
>DAICZL010000304.1 GCA_027311165.1 bacterium | reverse complement strand
GCTGGTCGAGACCGCCGCCCGGCTGGCCTGGCCGGCTGCCGGGGACGCGGGGTCGGGCGCCGCCCCACCGGTGTCGGCGTGACGCGGGCCGGGGGCTTTGGCACTACCGGAGTGAATGACCGCATGCAACGGGTCGGCCGGGACGGTTCCGGCGCCTGATCGGCGCAGCCGGGTCACCCCGGATCGTGCCTCATCCTCGCGCGTGTGCCGCGCCGGTGATGGCCGGCAGGCCCTGCCGGCCCGAGCCCTGGACGTGGCAGCCCAGGATGCGCGGCTCCGTCAGTGCCCGGCAGACGCCGTCAGTGCCCGACAGACGCCGTGTTCCACCAGATCTGCACGCCGTCGCGGAACATATCCAGCCTGGAGCCCAGATGGCGGTAAGCGCAGGGTTCCTCGGTTTCCAGGATCCAGCCACGTGCGGGCAGCATGTCCAGCAGATCCTGTTCGATCCGCCGGCCATGGGTGCCCACCACCATCCGCCGCACCCGCGCGCACAGCACGTCCAGCCCGGCGGTCAGGATGTCCGCTTCCGCCCCCTGCACGTCACAATGAAGGAAATCGACCGGCGGCAGCCTGCCGAGCAGCGTCGGCAGGGACACGGCCGGCACCTCGTCGGTTTCGGCAGCATTTTTACTGTCCGTCGGGGTATCGCCGTAATCGGCCTTGGCCCCCCATTGCTGCGACGGGTTGTGCAGCCTGGGGAACAGCGCCACCCCATCCTCGGGTCCGACCACCCCGTTCACCAGGGTCTGGGCGTTCGGATCGAGGCCGTTTGCCTGGAAATGCCGAAGCATGAACTGAAAATGTTCGGCCGAAGCCTCGACGCCAGCAAGATGGAGCTCGGTGATGCCGGCGCGTTCGGCCGCCTTCGCCCCCGCGACGAGCCAGGGGCCCCAGCCCGCGCCGAGTTCGACGGCGGTGAACCGCGCCCGGGCCTCGAGCACTGATTGCAGCAGCGCCCGCCACTCGACCGCATCGTGCAGCGGCAGGTAATCGGGCAGCCCGTCGCGTCCGGCAACCCCGCCAGCATAGCGGGCGTATCCGGCAGGGAAGAAGGCGCAATCGGTGCGCACGCCCAGGAAGTCGCGGAAGAAGCCGGCCTCGCCCGGCAGCCGCGAGCGGCTTGAACGTTTGAAGCGGCCGAGGATCAGCGGGGTCAGCGCCTCCGCCGGCAGCAGCTTCGGGTTGGTCCGCAGTGCGCTCAGGAATTCAGGGCTGGTCAGAAACTGTCGGGCGAGATCGGTCGGCGCGATCCCCTTGCGGACATGGTCTGCGACCACCTCGTCGTTCTCGGGTTCGCGGCCCAGGATCAGCCGGTAGGCCCAGCGGACACCTTCGGGAGAGACCCCGGGAACCAGGTTGGTATCTGCCATCACGCTGCACCCTGGGTTCCGTCATCCGACCCGCGCCGAAACCTGAGTTTGCACCGAACTGGTTGCCGGGTCGAGGTCCGGGCTGCGCGCGGCCGCGACGGTGCCATCAGGGGGCGCCGACCCGGGGGCGGGTTTGGCCAAAGGACGCCAGTCGCGGAAGAATGCGGTGCCGATATCCTGGGCCAACAGGTTCAGATCGCGCTGCACCGCGTCCAGGAATTCATGCAGGCCACCGGCGATCAGGCGGCTGACCGGCTGGCCGAGCAGTGCCGAGCGCACCTCCTCGATCCGCTCCAGCGCCGGCACCGTGCCACGCAGCCCGTAGCGGGACCGCAATTGCGTCAGATGCCAGTCCAGCTGCTCGACGCAGAGCAGCACGCTGCGCGGAAAAGCGGTGTCGGTCAGCAGGAACCCGACCACGTCTTCCGCCGAGAATGCCACCGGTGCGACGCGGCGGAAGGCATGATATCCGGCGGCGGCCCGCAGCACCCCGCCCCACTGGGTGAGCTCGGTCACCCGCCGCTCCTCGCTGCTGGCGGGGACCAGCAGGTGATAGCGGATGTCGAGCAGCCTCGTGGTCTGGTCGGCACGCTCGATCAGCCGCCCCAGCTGATAGAAGAACCAGCCCTGATCACGAAAGAATGTCCCATCCGTGATCCCGGTATGGGTCTGCACCCCCTCCTTGATGCGGGCGCAGAGGCGCGACAGCCGATCGCCCTGCAGATCCTCCTCGCCGATCGTCATCAGGTCGCGATGGAACACGTTCAGATGCATCCACATCTCGGTGCTGATCAGCGGCCGCAGCGCGCGAGCGTTGGTGCGCGCGGCCTCGATGCTCGCCGGCACCGAGGTCGCGTTGTCGCGGTTGAGCAGATAGAAGTGCTTCACCGCCTCGGGATCCGGCTGCATCCGCGCTTCGGAGAAAAAAGTCTCGTCGGCGTTGATGCGGATCAGCGCATACCAGGATTCCGCCTCGTGGCCGGGGCTTTCGAAGGTCTGGGTGACATCGACCAGCCGGGCGATGTTCTCGACACGCTCCATGTAGCGGGCCATCCAGAACAGACCTTCGGCGTAGCGGGCCAGCAAGGGCATGTTGCGGCTCATCGTCTCATTCCTCCGCCAGGACCCAGGTATCCTTCGATCCGCCGCCCTGGGAGGAATTCACCACCAGGCTGCCCTCCTTCAGAGCGACCCGGGACAGACCGCCCGGCAGCACCCAGGTGTCGCGGCCGGTGACCGCGAAGGGCCGCAGGTCGAGATGGCGCGGGCGGATGCCAAGCTCCGTCAGGGTCGGCGCCACCGACAGGCTGACCACCGGCTGGCTGATCCAGTTGGCGGGGTCGGCGAGCAGGCTCGCCCGCGCCACCTCGAGCTCGGCGGCGCTGGCGCGCGGGCCGATGGTGATGCCGTAGCCACCCGACTCGCCGACCGGCTTGACCACCAGCTTGTCGAGATTCTCGAGCGTATAGGCGAGCGCATCCGCTTCGCGGCAGATATGGGTCTCGACATTCGGCAGGATCGGGTCCTCCGCCAGGTAGTAGCGGATGATCCGCGGCATGTAGGCATAGACCGCCTTGTCGTCGGCAACCCCGGTGCCGACGGCGTTGGCCAGCGTGACATTGCCCCGCCGCCAGGCTGCGATCAGGCCGGGAACGCCCAGCATGCTGTCGGGGCGGAACACCGTGGGATCGAGGAAATCATCGCCGATGCGGCGGTAGATCGTATGGACCGCGCGCAATCCGGCGGTGGTGCGCATGTAGACCCGGTCGTTCTCGACCGTGAGATCGGCGCCCTCGACCAGCGGCACGCCCATCTCGCGCGATAGGAACACATGCTCGAAATACGCGGAGTTGTAGATGCCGGGCGAGAGCAGCACCACCTGCGGATCATCGACGCCTTCCGGGGCGATCTCGGTCATCGCCTCGCGCAGCCGCCTGCCGTAGTCATCGACCGGCTTGAGCCGCATGCCGGCCATCAGATCGGGGAAGGCGCGCAGCATCAGATGCCGGTTCTCGATCACGTAGGACACACCCGACGGGGTCCTGGCGTTGTCCTCCAGCACGCAGAACCGGCCTTTCTGGTCGCGCACGATGTCGATGCCGCAGATATGCACATAGGTCCCGAAGCGGACCGGGAAGCCTTCCATCTCGGGCCGGTAATTGGCATTGCCGAAGATCAGCTCGGCCGGCACCGCGCCGTCCCTGACGATCTTCCGGTCGTGATAGATATCGTGCAGGAACAAATTCAGTGCCGCCACGCGCTGCTTCACTCCGGCTTCCAGGGTGCGCCATTCGCCGGCGGTCAGGATGCGGGGTATGCAGTCGAACGGCAGGATCCGGTCGATCGCGCTGGCCTGGGAATAGACCGTGAAGGTGATGCCGAGATTGATCAGGTCGTTCTCGGCCGCCGCCGCTCGCGCCCGCAGGGCGTCGAGCCCGATCATGCCGATCCGTCCGCGGATCAGGGCCGGCGCGCCGGCATCCCCCGGCCGCTGGGTCGTCAACTCGCAGAAGAACGGGTCTGGCCGGTATCCGGCGAAAGGATCCACATCCGGTCCTGCCATGCCTGTGCTCCGCTGGTGAGGCGGCGCGAACTGCCGCTGATCGAGCATAGCAGACCCGACGCAGTTGCAACCCCCCCTGAGACAATGCGGCCGGTCAGCCTGTGCAGCCCGGCCACAGCGCCGCGGATAGCGGGGCCCTGTCGAGATTCGTGATTGCAAATCCGGACGATAGGCGGTTTATCTCAGCCCGAGCCTGATGTTCGGCTGGCACCGGCGGAGTCGGCACTCCCCTGCGTTTGAGATCAAACTTGCCCTGGAGACAGACATGAAGGTCCTGATCATCGGTGCTTTGGCCGTTGGCATGTCCACCAGCGCCTTGGCCGCTGGGGAGCTTTGCACCCAGCCTCGTGACAAGTCGGCTTTCGACGTGGCGGGTTTGAAAACCGAGCTGATGGTGATTGCCCTGACCTGCGATGTCCGGGACAAATACAACAGTTTCGTGATGCGCTACCGCACGGAACTGCAGATGCATGAGAAGTCTCTGAACGGTTATTTCTCGCATGCTTATGGCCGCCGTGGCCAACAGCAGCATGACGACTACATCACCCAGCTGGCCAATGCGCAGTCTGAAACGGGACTGGCACGCGGCACGCTGTTCTGTCAGGAAAATATCGGGCTGTTCGACGAGGTGCTGGGCCTGCCGGCTGGGGCCGACCTGGCCGGTTTCGCGTCAAGCAAGAATCTGGTTCAGCCGATCGCCCTGACCATCTGCCCGACGCCGCCGGCGAAAGGGAAGGCGGGGCAGAACAGCCGGTCTGCCCAGAATCAGAGCCCGACCCAGAACAAGAAGACCGCCGAGGCGCCGCAATAAGCCAGATTGCCGCGCCGCAAACCCTCCGGACCGCCCTGCGGACATGGCTGATCGCCAGGGGCGAGGCCTGTCCTCCTCGTCGCAGGCCCTGGCAGGGTGCCTGACGTCGCACTACCGCGTGAGACCGTTCCATCGGGCGTCGACGCGCGTGTTTCCAGCGGGCGCGTTTCACCCGACCGGCTGGAGCGCCGGGCGCAGCGACCGGGTCGCCGCTGCGCGTTCCAGCTGATGGCCGAGCCTTAGAACCGCCGCGTCGTGCCAGGCCGGACCCAGGATCTCCACCCCGAGGGGCAGTCCGGCGGCGGTCAGAGCCGTCGTCACCACCATCGCCGGCAGGCCCGCGATATTGGCCGGGGTGCCGAGATAGGGCCGCGCCACGCTGTCTTCCGGCCGCAGTTCCGCCAGCAGCGGCGCCGGGCCGGGGGCGGCGGCACAGACCAGCAGATCGAACCGCTCGAACGCCTGCCTGGTGGCGGTGATCAGGTCGAGGCGCAGCCGCTGCGCGGCCAGATAATCCGCTGCCCGGATCAGTGCGCCGGGCAGCACCCGCACCCGGAAGCTGCGGGAATAGTCCGACAGTCGCGTCTGCAGATTGGCCTCGTGCAGCGCATAGGCTTCGGCGCAGATCAGGGTGCGCGCCACCGCGCTGTAATCGGCCAGAGGGGGCAGGGTCGCGTCCTCCACCCGGCAGCCGAGTTCACGCAGCAGCCTCGCCACCCGGCCCATCATCTGCCGTGCTTCCGGACAGACCGGCAGGTCGCGTTCATACAGTGCCCGCAGCAGCCCGATCCTCAGCCCTTTCACCGGCACGGCGATGGCCCGCGCATAGGATTGTCTGGGTGCCGGCACTGAAGCCGGATCGGCCGGATCATGCCCGGCCAGTTCGTCGAGCAGAATTGCGCAGTCCTCCGCCGTCCAGGCCATCGGCCCGACCGTGTCGAGGCTCGGGGCCAGCGGGATCACGCCGCGGCGGGAGACGAGTCCCGCGGTGGGCTTGAGCCCGGCGATGCCGCAGAAGGCGGCCGGGATTCGGATCGATCCGGCCGTGTCCGAGCCGAGCGCGCCCAGGCACAGCCCCGCGGCGATCGCGGCGCCGGCGCCGGAGCTCGATCCACCGGTGAAGCGTTCGGTGTTCCAGGGGTTGCGTGCCGGCGGCCAGGGCAGGTCGAAAGCCGGGCCGCCGATCGCGAATTCATGGGTGGTGAGCTTGCCCAGCATCACCGCCCCGGCTGCGGCGAGGCGCCGGACGGCCTCGCTGTCCTGCTTCGGCACATGCTCCGCCAGGATCCGCGACTGGGCGGTGGTGGGCACCGAGGCGGTCTCGAAAATATCCTTGTAAGCGAGCGGGACACCGGTGAGCCGCCCGGGTTTGCCCGATTTCACCGCCCGTTCGGCGGCGCGTGCCGCGGCCAGGGCCTGGGGCTCGGTGATGGTGACGAAGGCATGCAGGCGCGGCTCTAGCGCCGCGATCCGGGCGAGCAGGCCGCGGACGAGTTCCACCGGCGAGAGCTTGCCGGTGCGGATCAGCCGGGCGGCGCTGGCGATGGTGAGGAACTCTGCCGCTGCGCCGGTCATGGGCGGCGCCGGGTGGTTGGTCCGGCGCTGGGGGTCGTTGCGGTCTTGCCCCTGGTTGGTCCGTGCGGCGCTGCCTGGGGTCGCCCCTGATCCGATAGTTTGAGCGGGCGCTTGAGCCGGGCTTTGAGCGGCGCCTGGGCGGGGCTGGACTCTGGCCGTTGGGGGCGGCCGACCGGCATTGCCGGGCGTTTGCCCGTCACTTGCGGGGCCGCTTGTGTCGGCCGCTGTACCTTGGCCGGCGCCATCCCCCGCGGCACGGTCTTCGTGTGCAGGCTTCGTCCTCGCGTGTCAGGGGCAGTCTGCGTCAGCGGTGGCGCCCGAAGCACGAAGGCCAGGTCGTCGGCCAGCGGGCGGTTGCGGGGCAGCCTGGCGATCATCTCCGCGATCTGCCGCCAGCCCAGCACCAGATCACCGAGCTGGCCTGAATTGAGCGACAGGCCAGTGCGCGCCAGCAATTGGGTCATTTCGGTCGGGCTGAACGCCAGGGCAGGCTTGGCCGGGAGCACGGTCATGCGACGGGGCCGATTTAGAGCAACATCCGATCAGATGGACTCATCTGATCGGATAAAGTTGCTCGGAAAAACAAAGAGCAAGAGCGGTGGTCGATCGTCGATCAGATTGGCTACCGCTCTAGGGGTCGATGACAAACCCTATCCACAGGCTGGCCGCCCTTCAAGGCTGCCCGTGATGGCGATCCGGAAGGGGTTGCAAGCAGCCGGGAGATCGTGAGGCCATCGGGCGCACCCCCACGATCTCGGGGGGCGCCGGTGCTCCAGACCCGCGATCGCCGGAGGATGCCTCCGGCGAAAGGGGTCTGGGGCGGTGCCGCTTTATGGCGTCGCGGTCGCGTCAGTAGCGGTGCTTTGGGCCACCGTGTCGGACGTCTTCGTCGCCTTGCCGGTATCGGGCGAGCGGTCCGCCTGTTTGCCGGTATCGGGCGAGCGGTCGGCGATGCTTGGCGCCTTGGCTTTCGTCGCCACGGCCGCCTCATGTGTGGTGGCGGCGTGCAGCGGCGCATGATGCGCGGCGGTGACCGCCCGCGCCACCTGCGCAGCCTGCTGCGACGCAGGGATGTGGGCGGCCTCGCTCATCCGGGCGTCCCGGGCCCGGCGCGATCCGAAGCTGTTCGACAGGTCGTTCTTCGCCGAAGCTACGCCGTCCACGGCGCTGTGCGCGCCGGTGCTGGAACTCGCAGCCGCGCCGGCGCTGGAGCTCGCAGCCGCGCCGGAGCTGGCATCCGCCGACGCGTGGCCGTCGCTGCTTGCGTGGCCGCCGCCGCTGTCTGCACCGCTGCTGCTCGCGCCGCTGCTGCTGGCGTGGCCGCCGGCGCCGTCACTGCCGGAGCTGCTGCCGTGGCCACCACTGCCACTGCTGCCACTGCCGCCACTGCTGCCACTGCTGCCCCCGCCGCTACCACCC
>DAICZL010000303.1 GCA_027311165.1 bacterium | reverse complement strand
GCAGTTGCCGGCGATCGCGGCGAACCGGTCGAGCGCCCGGCGGGTATAGTCCTCCCGGCTCGGCCGCGACCTGCCCGCAGCGATCGCACCGAGCTGCGACCAGCCGACCCGGCGCAGATGCCGCACCGTCCAGGCCGGATTGGGCACCGACAGGATCGCCGCCATAACGGCGGACAGCGCCGCCCCGCTCGCCATGCCGAGATGGCGTTCCAGGGTCGGCGCGAACTGATATTCGTAGGTCGGCTGCAGCCCGAACTGCAGCAGGGCCAGCAGGGCCAGCAGCAGGGCGGTGCCCGAGGTGATCGGAATGAACAGGCCGATCGGCAGCAGCAGCACACCGAGCGCAAAGACCAGCAGGGGAAACCCGTCGATCGCCGGCAGCACCGCGAACTGGTAGATCAGCACCAGCGCGCCGGACACCAGATACACCCAGGCGATCCTGCGGGCGCGGGCCACCGGTGCCACATTGGCACCGACATACAGCCCGACCGTCATGCTGCACAGCGCCGCGGTGGAACCCTGGTCCCATCCCGTCGCGGTCCAGTAGACGAAGATCAGCAGGAACGACAGCCCGGTCGGCAGCAGCACCAGCGCCGCCCGCAGCGGATCGGCATAGGGGATGGAGAAATTCCCCGCCCGGGCGGCCTCGCGCAACCCCTCGGGCAGCGGCGCCGCATCGATGATCGCGCGCTGCAGCAGGATGCAGTCGTCCCAGACCTCGACCAGCGTGGCGAGCAGCAGGCCGATACTGCCCAGCGCCACCTCCCGGCTCCGGTCCTGGCCCGCATCCCGCCGGTCCGTATCCCGCCGGCCGGCCTCCCGCTGGAACACCGCGAGGCTGCGGCGCAGCCGGGCCGAACGCTCCGGCGCGCAGTCGGGCAGCGCTTCCGCCCACTCCCCCAGCGCCGCGATGGCCGCATCGGTGCGCGGTTCCCGCAATTCGGTGCGCAAGGTCAGCAGCCACGCCTCGGCCGCGAAGATCAGCGAAATCAGCCGCAGCATCCGGGTGTGCAGCAGCCGCACCACGCGGGGATCGGGGCGGACCGCCACGCTGTCATAGGTGACGTGTTCGGACAGCGAATCGAGCGCGGCGGCATCGAAGGCGAGCCTGCCCAGCGCCCGGTGCGAATCGGCATCGGCGACCTGCCCGGCCAGCGCCGCGCGGGTGAGCGCGCCGGCCCGGTCGAGCCAGCTTCCGACCTCGTGGTTCAGCAGCCGCCCGGCCGGGCGGGGAAAGAACAGGCTGTCGGCCAGCACCGCGCAGATCACGCCGAGCAGGATCTCCTCGCTGCGGACCATCGCAGTGTCGAACGCGCTCTCAAGCGCGGGCAGGGCGGTGAGCGCGACCACCAGCAGATTGACGCCGATCAGCCCATAGGTATAGCCGCGCGGCATCGGATCGATCAGGAACAGAAAATTGCAGCCCAGCACCAGGGCGCCGACCAGCAGGAACAAGGCGGCCGGGACATCGGCCAGCACTCCGATCAGGCCGAGCGCGAGCATCGCGCCGATCAGCGTGCCGAGGCCCCGGTACCAGGCTTTCGACCGGACCGCCCCCGAAGCCGGCTGCATCACGATATAGACGGTGAACATCGCCCAGATCGGCTGGGACAGATCGAACCAGAACGCCACCCACAGCGCCGCGATCGCGGCCACGAAGGTCTTGAGGGAGAAAATGACCTCCTCTTGCCCCGGCCAGGTCATGCGGCGCGTCCTGTGCGCTGGTCCTTGCGGATCGGAGCGTGGCCCGCTTTGCGATCGCTCCGCAACGGCTTCCTCGTCGCGCCCGCCCGGGCCGCAAGAGGCGGAACGCGCCAAGGCCGAAGCACCCGCCCCAAGGGCACTTCCCCGCCGGCGGCGGGGCAACCCTGCGGAACATGCCTGTCGGGCAGCGCCCGGGACCCTGGCGGGGCCGCTCAGCGCGCCAGGGCGGGCAGCCTGCCGAACACCTCGCGCAGCGGGCCTAGCTGCGCGCCCAGCTGCGCCAGCGGCAGCGGCGGGGCGGCGACACCGCGGGCGGGGGGATTGGCCGGAAGCGGCGCGCGGTCCAGCAGCAGCGCCTGCCTGGTCACGGTATGGGTGCCCTCATAATCGAAGGATTCGACGAACAGCTGCGCCCCCAGCAGCCCGGCCAGCGCCGCGCTCAACTGGCCGGCGCCCAGCTCGTCCTCGGACGTGCCGGCCGACATCTGCACCGCCCAGGCCGCGCCGCGCACCACGCGGGCGATCTCGGCCGGGGTGAGCCGCCCGGTATGGCCGATATCGGCATAGGCGAAGAACGCATCCATGCAGGCGCCGGCCTTGCCGCCGGCACAGGCGCTCTCCATCCCCTCCAGCCCGTGCAGAAAGCCGATCCCCTCGCCATGCAGCGCCGCCACCGCGAGCGGCAGGGCGGTGCAAGGCTGCAACCGGGCGATCGGGGTCTTGCCGGGCAGCTGGTCGTCGCGCAGCTTCGCCCCCGGCGCGGCCAGTTCCAGCTCCGCGCCGGCTGCCGCACCGGCCCGGCGCAGCAGGAAGCGCGGCTGGTCGTCGCCCGCGCCGATGGCAAGGCTCCAGTCTCCGAGGCTGCGCAGCTGCGCCACCCGCACCAGCCGGCTGCTGCCGCCGGGCGTGATGAACACGAGGCTGCGCGCGGTCACGTGCAGCACCGAGTGCGGCGCCGCGCAACCGCCCTCCGCCGCGGCTTCGCCATCGCCCGGGGGCTTGTCCCCCTGGGATGCGCCCCCCTCGGA
>DAICZL010000095.1 GCA_027311165.1 bacterium | reverse complement strand
ATCATGCTCCCCCCCCATCATACCCGATACGCAGGCGGCAGCCTCCCTGCCGGCAGGTCCGCTGCAGGCCGGCACGGACCAGGCCTTCCCGCCCGATGCGTCACTCCCCGGGATGGTCACCGCGGCGATCCGCGAAGCCGTGCGCGCGGAGGTGGCGCCGCTGTTCGCAGACCTGCACCGCTTCATCGACCGCCGGGTCGCCGAGGTCAGCGTCGAGGTCACCGGCGCAGTCCAGATGGTCGATTACAGCGAGGCCAACCTGTCTGGCCAGCTCACCCGCATCCACGACCAGATCTCCGGGCTGATCAGCATGCCGGGCGAAGCGACCCGCAACAGCGGCATCGAGCTGGAAGCGGTGGTGCAGGCGACCGAGGCGGCGGCCAACCAGATCATGGAAGCGGCCGAGGCGATCGGGGACTGGGCGCGGTCCGGGGCGACCGAGCCCGAGGCGCTGATGCAGGTGGCGGCGCGGATCGATGCCATCTTCGAGGCGTGCTCGTTCCAGGACCTGACCGGCCAACGCATCCGCCGGGCGATCCAGCATCTCCAGCATGTCGACTCCATGCTGTCGGGGCTGCGCAGCCCGGACGCCGAGCCGGGCTGGCCTGTCTGCGAACCCCCGCAGCCCACCGTGGTCTCCAACGGCGCCGATCTGCCCCAGGACGAGATCGACCGGCTGCTCGCCGGCTGAACCGGCCGCGCGGCTTCCCCAGGGGCGCCGTGACACACTCGCCGCCGTGATACATGCCACGAGCAAAGGTCCCGCACTGGACGGTCCACCGGCGCGGCCGCGCCCGCCGTTCTGCCCGGGCCTCGTGCCGGCCCCGCCACTGAAGCGCCATCCCCACCGCCCGATCAGGGGCGGCGCCGGCCATCCTTCACCGGGCTGACGTGGGGGCTGGCGCTTGCTAGATCCTCCGCGTGCACGGCAGAAGCCTGCGCACGCGCGGCCGCAGGCAACGCGCGAGCGATGCGGCTGCACGGGCGCGGCAAGGCAATGGAAACGATGAGCAGGGCGGAACGCATCGGCGCAGGCAGCATCGCCATCGGCTGCCTGGTACTGGCGATGAAATCGGCCGCCTGGTGGCTGACCGGCAGCGCCGCGCTGTATTCGGATGCGCTGGAGACCGTGGTCAACGTCGCCGCCTCGGTGGTGGCGCTGGTCGCGCTGCGGCTGGCAGAAAAGCCGGCGGATGCCAATCATCCCTATGGCCACGACAAGGCGGAGCTGTTCGCCGCGGTGATCGAGGGCGGGCTGATCGTCGCCGCCGCGGCGATGATCCTGCAGCACGCCTTCATCACCTGGCGCGATCCCCGGCCGATCTTCATGCCGGTCCAGGGGCTGGGGATCAACGCCCTGGCCACGGTGATCAACGCCGCCTGGGCCGCGGTGCTGCTGCGCGAGGGACGGCGCATCCGCTCACCCGCCCTGATGGCCGATGCGCGCCACCTGCTGGCCGATGTGGTCACCTCGATCGGCGTCGCCGCCGGACTAGGCGTCGCCGTACTCACCGGCGTGCAGGCGCTCGATCCGCTGCTGGCCGCCGTGACCGCGCTGCACATCCTGTGGTCGGGGCTCGCCGTGGTGCGCCAGTCGGTCGGCGGGTTGATGGACGAGGCGCCCTCGCCGGCGATCGTCGACCGCATCCGCGCCCTGGTGGGCGCCCACGCCGCCGGCGCGCTGGAGGCGCACGACCTGCGCACCCGCCATGCCGGGCGGCTGACATTCCTGGAATTCCACCTCGTGGTCCCGGCGGCGATGACGGTGGCCGAGGCGCATGATATCTGCGACCGGATCGAGGCAGCGCTGAAGACCGCGATGGCGGAACTGGTGATCACCATCCATGTCGAGCCCGAAGGCAAGGCCAAGCATCAGGGCGTGATCGTGCTGTGAGGGCGCGAGCGGCTGGCGGGGGAAAAAAGTGCGGCCATTCCGGCGCCCGGTTCCCCGGCCCCGGCCCCAGCCCGAGGGGCGCGGCGCGCCGGAACTCTCCCCTGCCGGCGCTCGCCCGCCCCTCGGCGATGGGCCGGTCTTCGGGACGGCCGGGGTGAGAGCGGTCGGCGCCGATAACACCCCGCGCAGGGTCGCGCCCCGCCGGACCGGCGGACGGGCCCGGGGCATGGCCCCGGGGATGCGCCTGGCCGCCCTGGTCTCGCTCGGCCTGCATCTGCTGCTCGGCCTGCTGCTGCTGAGCGGCCTTCCCATCGGCGCCGGCGCGCCGCCCCCGCAGCCCGAGATCCTGGCGGAAGTGGAACTCATCGAACAGCCGACGCCCAATGTCGGCCAGGGCGGCGCACCGCCGCATCCGGTGGCGAAGCCGGCCGATCCCGCCCCCAAACCCGCGGACCAGGCGAGCCAGACCCCGGCTGCCGCGCCGCCGCCCTCCAG
>DAICZL010000302.1 GCA_027311165.1 bacterium | reverse complement strand
CTCTGGCGGGTTCCGATCCGGGCAGGTGCCGGTGGCGGAGGTTGGGGGGCGACCCGGGTCGGGGTTGCCGGGATCGGGCGGGTCGGCGTGAACGGGTCGCGTGCGGGATGCGCAGGGGGCGTGGATGGCTGGGTCCATCGGGAGTTCTGCCGGCTGGCATCGGGGTGTGGCATCGGGCCGGCGTGGCCGCCTGCCGGCCGCCATCCTGCTGGGGGCGATGGTGCTGCCCGCCGGCTGTGCCGCGCCGCCACCACCCCCGCCCGCGGTGGCGGCCGACGATCACCATGAGGAGCGGCGTGCCGCCTGCCTCAATCATTCGGCCGCAGCCACGCCGCAGGCGGTGATCGATGCCTGCACTGGGATGATCGATGGCGACGCGGAGCCGGCCGATATTACCGGCCAGGCCTATCGGATCCGGGCCCGCGCCGAGCTTCGTCTGGGCCAGATCGATCCCGTGATCGCTGATTTCGAACAGGCGGTGCGCCTCAATCCCAAGGACGCCCAGGCATTTCTGGGCCTGGGCCGCGCCGATGACCGCAAGGGCCGCACCGACAAGGCGATCCTCGCCTATGGTCGTGCGATCGCGCTTGCCCCCGGGCTGGCCGAGGCCTTCGCCGAGCGTGGCCGCGACTATCTGGCGGCAGGACGGGTGGAGGAGGCGATCGCGGATTTCGACGAGGCGATCCGGCTCAATCCACACGATGCGGCAAGCCTCGCATCCCGCGGTCTCGCCCATGCCAGGCGGGACGATACGACAGATGCGATGGAGGATTTCGACCAGGCGCTGAAGCTCAATCCCAATCAGCAGGAGGCGCTGGCGGGCCGCGGCAGGCTGGCTTTCGCGGCGCGGGACTATGACGGGGCGATCGCCGATTTCGATCAGGCGATCCACCTCGCCCCCCGCGATGTCGCCGCCTATCTGGGCCGTGGCGATGCCTATATGCGCAAGGGCCAGTATGACGAGGCGCTGGCTGATTACGGTCAGGCGATCAAGCTCTCGCCGCGTGATCCGCGGGTGCTCAACAGCCGCGGCAACATCCTGCGCAGCCAGGGGCGCTATGATCAGGCGCTGGCGGATTTCGACGCAGCGATCCGGCTCGATCCGGGCTTCGCCATCGCCTATTACAGCCGCGGCCGCGTCTATCAGCATCTGGGCGACCGGGACAAGGCGATGGCCGACTTCAACCAGGCGGTCAGCCTCGCCCCGCATGACGCCAATTTCATCTACAGCCGCGGGCGGCTGCTGCTGGAGATCGGCGATGCCGTGCATGGCAATGCCGATATCGCCCGGGCGCGGCAGATCGATAAGAATATCGGCGGCTGACGCCTCGAACCCGGGCTCTGCCCGCCCCCCCCGGGCCGGCCTGTCCGCAACGGCATCCGCCACGCCCTGGCCGGAGTTACTTCCAGCTATAGAGGTAGAACCGCGGCAGTTCGTCCTGGAACGGGCGGAAATTGAGCGTGCGCCTGAGGCCATAGGTGGTGACATAGGTAGATAGCGGCATCCACAGCGCCCGTTCGGTGATCAGCCGGATCGCGGCCGAGTAGTTGCGCCGGCGCTCGTCCGCGCTGGTCACCGATCCGCCGGCGACGACCAGCGCTGCTACCTCGGGGTCGCCGGCATAGTCGTTGCTGCCGCCAGTGAAGAAATAGGGCAGGATCGCCGAGACGTCGTTGATCGAATAGCTCCCCCAGGTGCCGAGCGCGAGTGGCGAGCGGCCATCGGCTGTGCGTTGGATCGCCGCCGCCGTCGGCAGCTGGTTCAGTCGCGGCGTGATCCCTACCGTCTGCAGATAGCCGCTCACCGCTTCGGTCCATTGCGGCAGGATATACGAGACGAGATCGGTCTCGAACCCGTCCGGATAGCCGGCCTCGGCCAGCAGCCGCCGGGCTTCGTCGGGGTTGTAATCGTAGCGT
This sequence comes from bacterium, assembly GCA_027311165.1. GTDB lineage: Bacteria > Pseudomonadota > Alphaproteobacteria > Acetobacterales > Acetobacteraceae > DAICZL01. The sequence goes on along the minus strand of DAICZL010000302.1, from coordinate 1,631 downwards.
ATCGCGGCACCGGCATCGCAGCCGAACTGGGTGGGAAAACAGGGCGCATCGAGCGGCCGGGCGCCACCCTGGACCAGCTGGCGGGCGATCGCCGCCCGGTCGATCGCATGAAAGATCGCCTGGCGCACCTTGACCTTGGTCAGCGGATTATCCGCCCCCGTGCGGCCGGCGGCGTCCAGGCCGAGATAGATCACCCGCATCGATTCCGCCTGCAGCGCCAGCAGGTCCGGATTGGCGGTGATCCGCGGGATCTGGTCGGGATTGAACTGCCAGATCCAGTCCGCCTGACCGGTCAGCAGTTGATCGATCTCGCTGGCCGCATCCGCCACCTGGGCGATCGCGAGCCGCGCGATCGCCGGGCGGGATTTCGGGCTGGAGGGATAATAGTCCTCGAAGCGTTCGAGATCGATTTCCCGCAGCCCGTCCACCCGGCTGATCCGGTACGGGCCGGCCCCGATTGGGGCCTGCGCGAAACCCTCGGCCCCGACCCGCTCGCGATAGGCATGCGGCAGGATCGGCAGCACCATGGCGATGTATTCCAGCGCCGCCGGGAAGATCCGCCGCAGCTTCAGCCGCACATGCAGATCATCGAGCTTCTCGGCACCGGCCAGGAACAGATAGTTGCTGGGCACCGCGATCTTCGGATCGTTCAGCACGGTGGAGACGGTATAGACCACGTCCTCGGCGGTGAACGGATCGCCGTTGTGGAAATGCACGTCCGGACGCAGGGTGAAATCCAGCGTGGTGTCGTCCACCCATTTCCACGATGCCGCCATGGCAGGCTTGATCTGCAGGGTTTCCGGATCGCGGTAGAGCAGCCCGTCCCAGGCCTGATGCGCCAGCACCAGGGTCGCGCGCAGCGCGCTGTAATAGGGCGTCGGATCGGCGATCACGTCCCGCCAGGCGATCCGCAGCGTATCGGCCGAAGCCTGCGCCCGGGCGGGCCGGGGCGGCATCACCAGCGACAGGGCCAGCACGATCCCGGCCAATACGATCCGGGACAACACGATCCCCGACAGCACGAACCCGGGCAGCGCGATCCCCGACAGCACGAACCCGGGCAGGGGTGACGGGGCGAGCGATGCACCGGTCCGGCTCGGAGCCCGCATGGCCTCGTTCCATTTCTGTTGCCGGGACCTCAGGCTAGCGGCAAGGGCCGCGCAGGGCCAGACGCGAAGCCTGGCCGGCGGCGGAATTCCGGCGGCTCCGCCAGGCCCCGGCCGCCGGTCCCGCGGCTCGGCGGGCGGACCCGCGCTCCGAGGCGGCGGGCGGGGCGCCGCGCCGGCAGGAAGGCCCCGGCCCGGGTGCCGGTTCGGCCGTATTGGAGCCGGCATTCATCAGTCCTTGAGGGTTCTTACTTAAAGATGAGTGGTCACTCCTGCACCAGGACGGTGCCCAACCGCTGAAGAACCGATGCCGAACGACTTTGCTGTCCGTCCTGTCAGCCCGCCCTATGGCGTGCCCGCCATGGTCCCGCCGGCAGGACCATCGGTGGTCCCGGCGCAGATACCTCCTGCGGTCGGTCCGCCGGTTGCCCAGCAAGCCTCCCCCCTCCCCGGCGCGCCGGCTTCGTACCACACGGCGAACCCGGCCGGGACGGTGCCCGGACCCGGTGGGCATTCGACCTCGGC
>DAICZL010000289.1 GCA_027311165.1 bacterium | reverse complement strand
GTGCTGGGGCATTTAGGGGTGAGGATAGCAGGGAAGGAAGGCCAAAGGTCTCTGCCCTTTGGAAACCCGCTGGGGCCTTGGCCCCAGCCCCCTTTCCCTGAGGGGTACCCCTCGGGGAGGCCCGGTCCAGGGACCGCTGGTCCCTGGTTGCTCCAGATGGCAAAGCCCGGGCCTTGGTCTATTGCGCGTCCAGCGCCAGGTTCAGCGCCAGCACATTCACATGCGCCTCGCCGATGAACCCCAGAGCCGGTGCCTCGGTATGCACGGCCAGCAGCGCGCGGAGCTTGTCTTCGGGCATCCCTCGCGCCCTGGCGACGCGCGCCACCTGCCGCGCCGCGTTGGCCGGCGAGATGTCGGGATCGAGCCCCGAGGCCGAGGTGGTGACGGCATCCGCCGGCACCGGTGCCGGACCCAGCTTGGCGATATCGGCGGTCACGCGATCGACCAGCGCCTTCTGCGTCGGGCCGAGATTCGATCCGTTGGAGTTGGTCGCGTCGTAGGGCGCGGCTACCTGCTTGGTGCTGTCGTTCGGATCGGGATCGGTGATCGCGGACGGGCGCGACCAGAAATATTTGTCGGAGGTGAAGTTCTGGCCGATCAGCGCCGAGCCGACGAGCTTGCCGTCGCGCTCGACCAGGCTGCCGCCGGCCTGGCTCGGGAACACCACGCCGGCCGCGCCGGTGAGCGCCAGGGGGATCGCGATGCCGGTCAGCAGGGTGAACAGCACGATCAGAGTGATCGCGGGACGCAGGGTGGAGATCATTGCGGTTGTCCTAGGTTAGGCCGAGCAGGGTCAGCAGCAGATCGATCAGCTTGATGCCGATGAACGGGGCGATGATGCCGCCCAGACCGTAGATCAGCAGGTTGCGCCGCAGCAGCGCCGCCGCGCCGACCGGCACGAACTTCACCCCGCGCAGCGCGAGCGGCACCAGGGCGACGATGATCAGCGCGTTGAAGATCACCGCCGACAGGATCGCCGATTGGGGGGTGGCGAGATGCATCACGTTCATCGCCCCCAGCTCGGGATAGGCCGCGATGAAGATCGCCGGCAGGATCGCGAAGTATTTCGACACGTCGTTGGCGATGCTGAAGGTGGTGAGCGAGCCGCGAGTGATCAGCAGCTGCTTGCCGATCTCGACGATCTCGATCAGCTTGGTGGGATCGCTGTCCAGATCGACCATGTTGCCGGCCTCGCGCGCCGCCTGCGTGCCGGTCTGCATCGCCACGCCGACATCGGCCTGGGCCAGCGCCGGGGCGTCGTTGGTGCCGTCGCCGCACATCGCCACCAGCCTGCCCTCGGCCTGGGTCTTGCGAATGTAGTCGAGCTTGTCCTGCGGCGTCGCCTCGGCGATGAAATCGTCCACCCCTGCCTCGGTCGCGATGGCGGCGGCGGTGATGCGGTTGTCGCCGGTCACCATCACGGTGCGGATGCCCATCCGGCGCAGTGCCGCGAAGCGGTCGCGGATGCCGGGCTTGACGATGTCCTTGAGCTCGATCGCCCCCATCAGCCGCCCGCCCGCGGCGACCGCGAGCGGGGTCGATCCGGCGCGCGCCATGCGGTCCACCGACTGGGAGAACCCAACCGGCGGGGCGGCGAGGCGGATCGTGGCCAGCACCGCATCCACCGCGCCCTTGCGCCAGGAGCGCTCCCCGGCGTCGAGCCCCGACAGCCTCGTGGTGGCGGAGAAGGCGACCACGGCGGCGCCGGCGGGCGGCTCGGCGACGATGCCGAAACGGTCTCGGGCGAAGGAGAGGATCGAGCGGCCCTCGGGCGTCTCATCGCCGAGGCTCGCCAGCACCGCGGCCTCGGTCAGTTCCCGCTCGTCGATGCCCGGGGCGGGCACGAAGGCGGCGGCCATGCGGTTGCCGAAGGTGATGGTGCCGGTCTTGTCGAGCAGCAGCGTATCCACATCGCCCGCGGCCTCCACCGCCCGGCCGGAGGTGGCGAGCACGTTGAAGCGCACCAGCCGGTCCATCCCGGCGATGCCGATCGCCGAGAGCAGCCCGCCGATCGTGGTGGGGATCAGCGTCACCAGCAGGGCCGCCAGGACGGGCACGCCGAGCACGCTGCCTGAATAGGCGGCCATCGGTTCGAGTGCCACCACCGCGATCAGGAAAATGATGGTGAGGCCCGCGAGCAGGATATCGAGCGCGATCTCGTTCGGTGTCTTGCGCCGCTCGGCCCCTTCCACCAGCCGGATCATCCGGTCGATGAACGTGCTGCCGGACGCCGCGGTGATGCGCACCACCAGCCAGTCCGACACCACCGTGGTGCCGCCGGTCACGGCAGAGCGGTCGCCACCGGATTCGCGGATCACCGGGGCGGATTCGCCGGTGATCGCGCTTTCGTTGACGCTGGCCACCCCCTCGATCACCTCGCCGTCGGAGGGCACCAGGTCGCCGGCCTCGACCAGCACGATGTCCCCCACGCCGAGCGCGGTCGCGGCCACCGGCTGGTAGCTGGAACGGTCTCCGGCGCGGACCAGGCGCTTGGCCAGCGTGTCGGTGCGGGCGCGGCGCAGGCTTTCCGCCCGCGCCCGGCCGCGGCCTTCCGCCACCGCCTCGGCGAAGGTCGCGAACAGCACGGTCAGCCACAGCCAGGCCGCGATCGTCAGCGGAAAGGCGAAGGCCTGGCCGGTGGCCAGGTTGCGCAGGGCGACGAAGCTCACCAGGGCCGAGACGATCTCGGTGACGAAGATCACCGGGTTGCGCATGAGCCGCGCGGGGTTGAGCTTGACGATCGCATCGCCGATGGCGCGCAGCGCGATGCGCCGGTCGAACAGCGATATCTGGTCGGCGCGCAAGGCGGTGGTCCGCCCGGCGCGCGGGGTGGTGGCGTCCATGTGTGTCGTCCTCAGTAGGTCTTGCAGGCGAGCAGCGTGACCTGCTCCGCGATGGGGCCGAGCGACAGGGCGGGGAAGAACTGCAGCCCGCCCATGATCAGGATCACGCCGATCAGCAGCCCGATGAACAGTGGCCCATGGGTCGGGAAGGTTCCCGCCCCGCCGGCGAGCTTCACCTTGCCCCCGAGCGAGCCGGCGATCGCCAGCACCGGCACCAGGAAGGCGAAGCGGCCGAGCAGCATGGCGATGCCGAGGCCGATATCGAGATAGGGCGTGTCGGCGGTGATGCCGGCGAAGGCGCTGCCGTTATTGCCGGTGGCCGAGGTCCAGGCGTACAGCATCTCGGACAATCCGTGCGGCCCGGCATTGGCGAGCGAGGCGGTGGCGACCGGCAGCGCGACCGACAGCCCGGCGCCGCCCAGGATGCTGAACGTCAGGATCAGCACCGCCAGCATGGCGAGCTTCACCTCCTTCGCCTGTATCTTCTTGCCCAGGTATTCGGGCGTGCGCCCGACCATCAGCCCGGCCACGAACACCGCGATCAGCGCATAGACGACGATGCCGTAGAGACCCGAACCCACGCCGCCCGGCAGGATCTCGCCCAGCTGAATCAGGAACATCGGCACCAGCCCGCCGATCGGCATCAGGCTGTCATGCATCGCGTTCACCGCGCCGCAGGAGGTGCCGGTGGTGAGCGCCACGAACAGGGCCGACATGGGGATGCCGAAGCGCACCTCCTTGCCCTCCATGTTGCCCAAAGCGGGATCGACGCCGAGCGCGGTGAGCAGCGGGTTGCCGCCGGCCTCGGCCCAGTACACCACGCCGATCGCGGCCAGGATCAGGATCCCCATCACGGCGAACAGCGCCCAGCCCTGGCGCGCGTCACCGACGATGCGCCCGAACGTGACGGTGAGCGCGAAGGGAATGGCGACGATCGACCACAGCTCGACGATGTTGGTCCAGGCGTCCGGGTTCTCGAACGGATGGGCGCTGTTGGCGTTGAAGAAGCCGCCGCCATTGGTGCCGAGCAGCTTGATCGCCTCCTGGAACGCGACGGGACCCAGCGCGATGGTCTGCTTCGCACCTTCGAGCGTGGTCGCGTCCACATAGGCCGACAGGGTCATCGGGATGCCGCGGGCGATGTAGAACACCGCGAGCACGAGGGAGGCCGGCAGCAGCACGTAGAGCGTGATGCGGGTGAGATCGGCCCAGAAATTGCCGAGCTGTTTCAGCCCGCCGCCGGCGAAGCCGCGCGCCACCGCGGCGGCGGCGGCGATGCCGGTCGCGGCGGAGAGGAAGTTGTGGACCGTGAGCCCCCACATCTGGCTGCCGTAGGACAGCGCGCCCTCGCCGGCATAGGCCTGCCAGTTGGTGTTGGTGACGAAGCTCATCGCGGTGTTGAAGGCGAGCGGCGGCGACAGCCCCGCCATGCCCTGCGGGTTGAGCGGCAGGTAGAATTGCAGCCGCAGCATTGCGTAGAGCAGCAGGAAATGCGCCGCGTTGATCATCAGCAGGGCGAAGGCATAGGCCTTCCAACTCATGCCGCGCCCGGGATCGATGCCGGCCAGGCGGTAGCAGCCGCGCTCGGCCGGGCCGAGCAGCCTGCCGAGGGGCGTGGGCGCGCCGGCGAGCACGCTCGCGATGTAGCGGCCGAGCGGCCAGGCGGTGAGCGCGACGAGCGCCAGCACGAGCGCGATCTGCGCCCATCCGATGGGGGTCATGATACCGTTGCCTTCAGAGGGACTCGGGACGGATCAGCGCCCACAGCAGATAGACCAGCAGGCCCACCGAGACGGCGCCGCCGAGGATGAGATCGGTCATGGGATCAGATGCGCTCGCACAGCGCCGCGTAGAGCGCCATCAGCAGGATGCCGCCGGTGCCGGACACGATCAGGATGAGGTCGAACATGGGCCTCCCGCCTCCTTTGCGGGCAGGCCCGGTCTAGGCCCGAAGCGGATAAAGAAGCGATCGCGGAACGGGTGCGCCGGCGTAAAGGCGCTGTAAAGCGCGCCGGTGGGGAGAGGCGGCCGATTCGCCGGTGGGGCGGGCTGCGCGGGCCTGGCCTGGCTGGCGGTTCTCGCGGCCGCCGGTGGGCATCACTGGATGAAGCGATCCTGCGTGGAGGTAGCGATCTGCAGCATCTGCAGCATGGCGGCCTGGATGCTGGCCGGATCGGTCGCGGCGAAAAAATACTGCGGCGAGGAAGCACATTCCTGCAGATCGGTCACGACGCTCGATGCGATCGGCGCGACATGCTGGTTGTAATAGGCATTGGTGGTGATCGGATAGTACTGCGTGTAGAGCACCAGGATGGTGATGCCGTTGGCCTTCGCGGCCGAACAGTTGCTCGCCAGCATCGGGCTGATGACGCGCTGATTGCTGGTGTTGTTGTAGTCAGCGACGCCATCGGTGACCAGGAACAGGAATTTCCGCGGGCTCGCCGCGGTCGCGCCGTTGCCGGAGACCCCGAGGATCGGGGTGATCGAATTCATCGCCAGCGGGAAGTTCGTGTCCGCCTGGTTGCTGGGGTTGGCGATCGGCACCGTCACCGCCTGCTGGGCGGCGAGCGCGCCGCTCAGATTGCTGTTCATGGCGTAGATCGTGGTGAAGACGGTGTTGAAGGCATAGAGCCCGATGCTGTAGAGCGACTTGGTGTTCTGGGCGATCAGGGTGGTGATCACGGTCTGCACCGCCTGGTTCAGCACATCGATGCGCAGCGGTATGTTGTGGGACCGCGCCAGGCCATAGAAATCGTTGCTGTTGGCATCCCAGTGGCAGCCGAAGCCGCAGGCCTGGTTCTGGTCCCAGCTCTTGAGCGGGCTGGCGGCGGCGACCGCGGCGAGCTGGCTCATCGCCGTCGGGGTCGCGCCGATGCCCATGGACGAGGAATCGTCCATCAGAATGGCGATATCGGCATAGCCGCCCACGGTGATGGTCGCGGTGGACTGGCCGTTCACCGGGAAGGTCGCGACGCCGAAGATGGCGGCGAGCGTCGTGGTCAGGCTGCCCTGATAGGTGAGCGAGGCGCTGAACACCCCGCCCACCTGGGTCAGTGTCAGCTGCGGGGCGCCGTAGGTCAGGCCGGAGGTGGTGCCGGCCTGGGCATTGAACCATTTCAGCCCTGCCGCCTGGCCGAGCGCGAGATAGTTCGGGGTGCCGGTCTGGAAGGCATTGGCGGCGACGGTGCTGGCCTGCAGCACCGCGGCATCCGCGGCCAGGTTCAGCCGCGCCTGGGCCATCGAGAGGAAGCCGAAATCGATGGCGAGGCCGATGAAGCCCAGCACCGGCAGCAGCACCAGCGCGAACAGCAGCGCCGCCGCGCCGCTGCGCCGCCGGGACCGCAGCGCCCGGACGGGGGGTGCGATCAATATCCCGGGCATGTCGCCCCCGTGCCGCCCGGCGTGTAATGGACATATTGCGATGCGGTGCCGATCCGCGGCGGCAGATAGGCCGAACGCAGCATCGCGACCGGGCCGGTAATGAAGGTGAGAAACATCGGCTGGTAGATGTAGGCGACATCGGCGATCACCACCGGGGTGGGACCGTTGAGGTCGATCGGCAGGGTGGTGAGCGCGTTGGCCTGGGAATCGGGCACCTCGGCCAGCGCGCCACAGGGCCGGGTCTGGTCGATCCCGGGGTCCATCGCGACACTCCAGGCGGTGTTCGGCACATAGCTGCAGTTCTCGGTGCAGCCGGCCGGGGTGGCGACATAGACCACCGAGGACAGGGTGATCGCGTAGCTGCCCGCCATCTCGGGCTGCTGCCATTGCGGGAAGATCGCGAAGGCCGCGGTGCTCGCCTGCCAGGCCTGGGTGGCGGTGATGACATTGGTGCCGTTGGGCTGGGCGCTCATCTCGGTCGCGATCTCGGCGACCGACTGGGCGGCAACCGTCAGCCGCCGCCAGGTGATCGCGGCGCTGGTGAGGTCATAGAGGCCGACCATCCCGGCGGTCAGCACCGGCAGCACCAGC
>DAICZL010000287.1 GCA_027311165.1 bacterium | reverse complement strand
GTGCTGTACCGGTCGACCGCGTTGGGGCGGGAGATGCTGGCCGCCGGCGCCAGCCCGCGCGCGGCACTGCTCTCGGGCGTCGATGTCGGGCGGGCGGTCGCCAGCTGCCATGTGCTGGCCGGCGCGCTGGCGGCGCTGGCGGGGCTGCTGCTGACCATGCGCAACGGCGCGGCGATCCCCGCCATGGCCGGCAATCTCGGCCAGGACTGGCTGCTGCCTGCCTTTCTCGGCCCGGTGCTGGGCGGCGCGCTGCTGGCCGGCGGGCGGGTTTCGGTGCCCGGGGCGGTGCTGGGGGCGCTGCTGGTCACGGTGCTGAACAGCGGCCTGCTGATGCTGCATGTCGGCGAGTTCTGGGTGCAGTTCTTCCTGGGGGTGCTGCTGCTGGGCGCGGTGCTGATCGACCGGCTGCGCGCGCAGATCATCCTGGGGCTGCGCTGAATGCGCCGCCTGCTCGGCACTGACTGGTTCGCCCTGGCGCTGCTGAGCCTGGCCGGCGTCGTGATGCTGGGGGCGCTGCGGCCGGATTTCCTCTCGGCGTTCAACATCTTCGTGCTGCTGGACACGCTGGCGCTGTCGGTGCTGATCGCTCTGGCGCAGATGCTGGTGATCGCGCTCGGCCAGATGAACCTCTCGGTCGGCGCGATCGGCGGGCTGGTCGCGATCGGCTTCGCCGGCGCCATGCAGGTCTGGGGCGTGCCGCCGCTGGCGGCGCTGGCCGGCGGGCTGGTGCTGGGCGGGCTGTGCGGGGCGGTCAATGGCCTGCTGACGGCGCGCGCCGGGCTGTCGGCCTTCATCGTCACGCTGGCCACCATGGCGGCGTTCAAGGGGATCAATCTCGGAATCACCCAGGCCCAGCCCTTCGAGGCGATTCCCGACAGCGTCAAGGCGATCGGCAATGCCAGTCTCGGGCCGGTGCCGGTGCTGCTATTGCCGGCGCTGCTGATCGCGCTGCTGGTGGGCTGGATGCTGGCGCGCCTGCCGATCGGGCGGCAGATCCTGGCGGTTGGCGGCAACCCCCAGGCGGCGGAGCTGGCGGGCGTCCGCCTCGCCCGGGTGGTGGTCTTCACCCATGTGCTCTCGGGCATCCTGGCCGGGGCCGCGGGGATGATGGCGGTGGCACGGCTGCAGCTCGGCCAGCCCACCATCGGCGATGACTGGCTGATCCCTTCCTTCGCCGCCCCGGTGATCGGCGGCACGGTGCTGAGCGGCGGGCATGCCAGCGTCGCCGGCACCATCGGCGGGGTGGCGCTGGTGACGCTGATCGCCCAGGCGCTGGTGCTGTTCCGCGTCGATCCGTATTTCGTGCAGCTGCTGCTGGGGCTGCTGATCCTCACCGCGGTCGGGCTGGCCCGGCTGCGCGCCGGCGGGATGGCCTGAGATGGCGGCGCTGGAACTGGCGGGCATCTGCAAATCCTTCCCCGGCGTGCAGGCGCTGCAGGATGTCTCGATCCGGCTGGAAGCGGGGCACATCCATGCCCTGCTGGGCGAGAACGGCGCCGGCAAATCCACCCTGATCAATAT
>DAICZL010000282.1 GCA_027311165.1 bacterium | reverse complement strand
TCTGGTGGTCCACTCGCTCTATTCCGAGCGCGAGATCTTCCTGCGCGAACTGGTGGCCAACGCCGCCGATGCGATCGACCGCCGCCGCTTCGAGGCGCTGACCGACCCGGCGCTGGCCGCCGCCGAGGATCCCAGTATCCGCATCGAGGCCGACAAGCCGGGCCGGGCGCTGCTGATCGAGGATGGCGGCATCGGCATGACCCGCCAGGAGATGATCGACAATCTGGGCACCATCGCCCGCTCCGGCACCCGCGCTTTCGGCCAGCGCCTGGCCGAGGCGAAGCCCGAGGACCGGCCGAGCCTGATCGGCCAGTTCGGCGTGGGATTCTACTCGGCGTTCATGGTCGCCGACCGGGTGGAGGTGACCTCCCGCAAGGCCGGCGCGGAGGAGGCCTGGATCTGGGCCTCCGACGGCGCCGGCGAGTTCACCCTGGCCCCGGCCACCCGCGCGCAGCCCGGCACCGAGGTGCGGCTGTTCCTGAAGTCCGATGCCGAGGAGTTCCTGGACCCGCAGCGGCTCGAAGCGATCGTCCGCAAATGGGCCGACCACATCACGGTGCCGATCACCATCGCCCGCGACGGCAAGGACCTGGCGGCCAACGAGGGCACCGCACTGTGGCGCAAGCCCAGGAGCGAGATCAGCGAACAGTCCTACACCGAGTTCTACCGCCATCTGGGCCATCTGTTCGACAGCCCCTGGGCCAGCCTGCACTGGCACGCGGAAGGCGCGCTCGACTTCGCCGCCCTGCTGTTCATCCCCGGCTCCAAGCCGTTCGAGCCGATGGAGGCCGAGCGGAAGTCGCGCGTGCGGCTGCATGTGCGGCGGATGTTCATCACCGACGAGGCGGAATTGCTGCCCGCCTGGCTGCGCTTCGTCACCGGTGTCGTGGATACCGAGGACCTGCCGCTCAACGTCTCACGCGAGATGCTGCAGGCGACGCCGGTGCTGGCGCGCATCCGCCGGGCCGTGACCGGTCGGGTGCTCTCCGAGCTCAAGACCCGCGCCAAGGAGGCCGAGGATTACGCGACCTTCTGGGGGAATTTCGGCGCGGTGATGAAGGAGGGCCTGTGGGAGGAGAACGAGCACCGCAAGGAACTCGCGACGCTGGTCCGTTTCGCCTCCTCGGCCGAGACGGGGCTGGTGTCGCTGCCGGACTACGTGGCGCGGATGAAGCCCGGCCAGGGCGCCATCTACTATCTGGCGGGCGATGACGAAAAGACGCTGGCAAGCTCCCCGCAGCTCGAGGGCTTCCGCAAGCGCGGCCTGGAAGTGCTGCTGCTGGCCGATCCGATCGACGCGTTCTGGCCAGACCGGATGGATGCGTTCGAGGGCCACGCGTTCAAGAGCGTCACCCAGGAGACGGCGCTGCCCGACCTGCCCGACGCCAGGCCGGCCGAGGATGTCTCGGTCCTGGTCGCGGCGCTGAAATCGGCGCTGGGGACGGCGGTATCGGATGTGCGGCCGACCAACCGGCTGGTGGACAGCGCGGTGGTGCTGGCCGCCGGCAGTGCGGGGCCGGATCTGCAGATGCAGCGGCTGCTGCGCCGGTCCGGCCGGTCGATGCCGGCGATCCCGCCGGTCCTGGAGATCAACCCCGACCATCCGCTGGTGATCGCCCTGGCCGCGCGGCTGAAAGCCGGCACGGCGATCACCGACCAGGCCGATCTGCTGCTCGATCTCGCGCGGCTGCAGGACGGCGAGCGGCCGGCCGATCCGGCCGCCTTCGCCCGCCGGCTGACCGCGCTGCTGGCCGAACGGCTGGCGGCCACGGGGCCGTGACCGGCGCCGGGATCCTCTGCCTGGCCGCCGCCGGCACGCCCAGCCTTCCGGTCTTTCCGGTGCGGCCGGACGGGCTCGCGGCGCTGCTGGCCACGCTGGAACCGGCGCAGGCGGTGTTCTTGCGGGCCCAGGATTTCGCCGCCCGTGCCCAGGAGATCGTGCTGCTGCCGGGCGCGGACGGGCTGGCCGCCGCCGTGCTGGGGCTGGGCGAGGACCGCTCCCCCCACGCCTTCGGCGCGCTGCCGGGGCGGCTGCCGGCGGCGGAGGCCTGGCGGCTCGAACCGGGGGAGTATGATCCGTCGGCCGCGGTGCTGGGCTGGTGCCTCGGCGCCTATCGCTATGCCGCGTTCAAGCCGGCCGAACGCCCCCCCGCCGCGCTGCTGGCGCCCGCGGGCACCGAGGCCTCGCTGGCCGACGCAGCGGCGATCTGCATGGCCCGCGACCTGATCAACGCGCCGGCCAATCTGCTCGGCCCGGCCGAACTCGCCGATGCGGCGATGGCGCTTGCCGCGCGGCATGGCGCGGCGGCCGAACGGATCGCGGGCGAACGCCTGGCGCAGGACTATCCCGCGCTGGCCGCGGTCGGCGCCGGGTCTGCCCGCCCGCCGGTCGTGGTGCGGTTGAAATGGGCAGGCAGCGGGGCCGGCCCGGACGCTGCGTTGCTGTCGCTGTGCGGCAAGGGGGTGTGCTTCGATACCGGCGGCTACGATCTCAAGCCCTCCGCCGGCATGCTGCGGATGAAGAAGGACATTGGCGGGGCCGCCGCCACCCTGGCGCTGGCGCGGCTGGTGATGGAACGCGACCTGCCGATCCGGCTGGAAGTGCGGATCGGCTGCGTCGAGAACAGCATCTCGGGCAGCGCCATGCGTCCGCTGGATGTGCTGCGCACCCGCCACGGCCTGTCGGTCGAGGTCGGCAATACCGATGCCGAGGGCCGCCTCGTGCTGTGCGAC
>DAICZL010000280.1 GCA_027311165.1 bacterium | reverse complement strand
AGCGTCGGGTCGTCGACGGCGATGGCGGCGACGAAGTCGCTCTGGTTGACCGCCCCCAGCAGGGCGCGCCGGATCGCCGGATTGTCGAACGGCGGATGCAGATGATTCAGGCGCATCGCCGCCAAGCATCCCAGTGGGTCGAGCGAGGCGAGCCGGATCCCCTGCCTGCGCCGCAGCAGCGGGACCAGGTCCATCTCGGCCCATCCCCACCAGTCCTGCTCGCCCGTCTGCAGCGCAGCGGACGCGGTCGCGGGATCGGTGATGACCGCCCATTCGACGCGGTCGAAACGGGCGATCTTCGGCCCCGACATGTAGTCCGCCACGCCGCCCTCGCGCGGCCGGTAAGCGGTGAACCGTTCGTACACCGTGCGCTCGCCCGGCACGCGCTCGTCGGCCTTGAAACGATAGGGGCCGCTGCCGATCAGTTCCTTCACCGGCGTGAACGGCTGGTAGGGCGGCTGCACCAGGCGCTCGGGCATGACCATCGGCAACGGTCCGGTGGTCGTACCGAGCGCCTGCGGCAATTGCGGAAACGGCCGCTTCAGGCGAAACACCAGGGTCCGGTCATCCGGCACGACGATCTCGTCCGTGGCCGACCACAGCGCCTGGCCGAGCGAATTCCGCCCCATCGCCGCCCAGCGCCGGATGCTCGCCGCGCAATCGCGGGCAAGCACCGCCTCGCCGTCGTGGAATTTCAGGCCGTCGCGAAGTGTCAGGGTCCAGCGCCTTCCATCGTCCTCGACCACGGCACCCGCGGCCATCTGCGGCGACACATCGGCGGCCGTGTTCATGCCGTAGAGCGTGTCGAACACGGCAAACGCGTTGATCCGGACCGGGCCGCCGGGAAACCAGTGCGGATCGAGCACGGGGAAGTCCAGGTCGAACATGAATCGCAGCACGCGGTTCTCGCCTGCGCGGGCCGTGCCGATGGCCAGCAACGGCAAAGCTGCGGCCGAGGCCGTCAGGAACTCGCGTCGTTGCATGATACGCATCCTTTCATGATGGTGCGGTCGGCGTTCGGGCCACGTGTATCGCCGTCTCAGCCCTGCCGGCGGACGTTCCAGAAGATCGCTTCCCCATCCGTTATGCCGGCGAGATCGGAGCGGTATGCGGTGACCGGGAGGGTCGTGCCCAACGGCAGGTGGGGCAGGTCGATAAAAGCCTGTGCCTGGATGTCGGCGCAGATGCGCCGCCGGGCCGGCAGATCGGCCGCGTCGAGCCACTGATCGCGCAGCACCTCCAGCTTCGGGCTGGTCGGCCAGCCGGCGAACGCCTTCTCGCCGTTGCCACGCAAAGGCTGATGGGTTGCCGGTGTCAGCCAGTCCAAGCCCGGTGCCGAGGTGACGCGGATGCTCAAGCCGCCCTGCGCCGGCGGCTTCTTGCTGGCGATACGCTGGAAATAGGCGGTCCAGTCCATGACCTGGTAATCGACGGCCATGCCGATTTTCCGCGGCATGCTAGTGCCGTCATGGAACATCAGCCCGCCGCGCAGGCTCAGTGTCCAGGTCTTGCCGTCATCCTCGACGGTGTGGCCCGCCATTATTTGGGGGCGTGGCGAAAAGCCCTGCGCGAGTCCGGCCTGGCCGTAGAGCGTATCGAACACCATGAAGCCGTGACAACGCGTCACGGTATTGCTCGTCCAGATCGGGTCGATCGTTCCCGGATGTCCCCAAGGGACGAATTTGAGCACCGCGGTCTTCTCCGCGCGCACCCCCGATGGTACGGCCAGCGCCGCGGCCGCGGTCGCGAGCAAATTGCGTCGCCTCATGGTTCCCTCCTCGTCCCCGGAGGTCGGAACCGCTGCCGGGACGAAATCCGATCCGGGCACGGAAATATTACGATATTTTCTTTATCCACGGCAAGCGCGAGATATCATCGCTATCTGCGCGCGGGACGTGTCATTCGGATTGGAGCTCGGCATCCGGGTTGCAGCCGGCCGGGTTCACCCGGCCGCCGTCGGGCGGACCGGACAGGATGGGCCAGCAGCGGAGGGTGGGCGGCGGACCGCCCGCTCCTTGCGCACTCCCGGGTTCGCCCGAAACGCGATCGGTCGACCTCGCGGTTCACCAGCCCGACGACCGCCCGATTCCGCGAAGCCATGCCGGCGGCCGTCATAGGGATTGTCCCATGTCCGGGGCCCTGCGCAGACCCTCGCCCCCCGGCGGGCAAGACGCCTCGACCGGCGTCGCTCCGCCGGGATTTCACCGGACAGGTTCCAAGACTCGTCCTTGCCGGGGGACTCGTCCTTGCCGGTGGACTCGTTCTTGCCGGGGGGACTCGTCCCTGGCGGGGCCCGGGCCCGCGCTCCATCAGCGCCAAGATAAGACAGGGCGATGGCTCCCGCCCCACCGCCCATCGGGACCGGGCAGTTCCTGGCGGGGGGCCAAACGATTGCCGGTCCAGGGACCTCGGGTCCCTGGCGGGCTTCCCCAATGGGACATGGGGCGGAGCCTGTTGGTCTCGCCTCGACCGAGAGCCGATGTCTCGGCCTCCCTTGCCTTCGCCGGTCACGGCCCGGCCTCACCGCCCAGCCACGCCCGGAGCCGCCGTTCCGCGCCGCGCGTGCCGAGATCGAGCGCCGGCGGGGCGGTCGCCAGCAGCCGCGCGCCTGCAGCGGCGGCGATTGCGGCGATGGCCGCGCGCCCCGGCGCTGTGTGCCACAGGACCAGGCAGGCCTGGCCGGCGCGCAGCGCCTCGAGCGCGCTGCCTGCCGCATCGGCACAATCCAGAATGCTGGGGCAGTCCGCCGGTGCGACGCCGCTGTGCAGCCCGGCTGGTCCGCACCCGGCGGCGCGCTCGGCCAGCGCCGCGGCTACCAGCGCGAGCCACCAGCCGGCGCCGCCATACAGCGCCGCCCCGGGGGCAGAGAGCAGCGTGACCGGCCGCCCCGCCGCCAGCGCCGTGCGGGCGTGGTCCAGGCCATGCACGATCACCGCGGGCGGATCGTTCATGCTTGACGTTCAAGCCGGTACAAGGTTTCAGTTCAAGTGGCGCGGCAGCGTGCGCCGGTACCCGGCCAGGCGGGAGCCCAAGTTGCGGGACGACGAAGCAGACGATGGCAGCCGAGACCGACGACCCGACCGACGCCGCCGCCAGGCTGGAAGCGGCGCTGCAGCGGATCGCCCAGGCTGCCTCGCAGGCGGGAAGGCAGCCGCCCGACGCGCCGGCCCCGGATCCCGCGTTGCAGGACTGGATCCGCTCGGGGACGGAGATCGCCGAGCGACTCGACATGCTGATCGCCGAATTGCGGGCGGCCCTCGCCCCCGGGCGGCCGGGCTGAGCGCTTCCCGGTTTTCCCGCGCCACCCCCCGCT
>DAICZL010000272.1 GCA_027311165.1 bacterium | reverse complement strand
CCGACGCCGGTGCGGGCGCGCAGACGCTGGCCCTGGCTGCTGCTGCTCGCCGCCGCAGCGGCGGCCGGTGCCGCGCTGTGGCTGCATCCCTGGTCCGCCCCTGCTCCCCGCCGGGCCGGCCCGCCGCCCGAGACACCGCAGGCGATCCGCACCGCGCTGGTCGAGACCGGCGATCTGCCGATCCGCCTGGTCGGGCTCGGCACGGTCACCCCGCTCGCCACCGTGACGCTGCGCACCCAGATCAGCGGCCAGCTGATGGAGGTGGCGTTCACCGAGGGCCAGATGGTGAAGCAGGGCGATTTCCTGGTGCAGGTCGACCCCCGCCCCTACCAGGCGGCGCTGGAGCAGGCGCAGGGCCAGCTCGCCAAGGACCAGGCGCTGCTGAAGCAGTCCGAGCTCGATCTCGGCCGCTACCAGACCCTGCTGAAGCAGGATTCGATCTCACGCCAGCAGGCCGAGGATCAGGTCTACCTCACCCACCAGTATCTCGGCGCGGTGCAGTCCGACCAGGCGCAGATCGACACCCAGAAGCTCAATCTGGTGTATTGCCATATCACCGCCCCGGTCACCGGGCGGGTCGGGCTGCGCCAGGTCGATCAGGGCAACTACGTCCAGCCGACCGATCCCAACGGCCTGGTGGTGCTGACCCAGCTGCAGCCGATCACGGTGATCTTCACCCTGCCCGAGGATTATCTGCCGCAGATCATGCCGCATGTCCGCGCCGGCATGAAGCTGCCGGTCACCGCCTTCGACCGCAGCAACACGACCGAACTCGCGACCGGCACGCTGGCGACGGTGGACAACCAGATCGACACCACCACCGGCACGGTGAAGCTGCGGGCCAGCTTCGCCAATACCGACGAATCTCTGTTTCCCAACCAGTTCGTCAATGCGAGCCTGCTGGTCGATACGCTGCACGATGCGGTGCTGGTGCCCAATCCGGCGGTGCAGCGCGGCGCCCCGGGCACCTATGTCTATATCGTGACGCCCGAGAGCACCGTCACCGTCCGCCCGATCAAGCTCGGCCCGACCGATGGAACCCGTACCGCGGTGCTGAGCGGGCTCACCGCCGGTGAGCGGGTGGTGATCGATGGCACCGACCGGCTGCGCGAGGGCGCGAAGGTCTCGGTGATCACCCCGCCCGAGACGCCGGCGCGGATGCCGAAGCCGGCGAAATGAACCCCTCGCGCCAGTTCATCCTGCGCCCGGTGGCGACCACGCTGCTGATGGTGGCGATCCTGCTGCTGGGGCTGGCCGCGTTCCGCCTGCTGCCGCTCTCGGCGCTGCCGGAAGTGGACTACCCGACGATCCAGGTGCAGACTTTCTATCCGGGCGCGAGCCCCGAGGTGATGACCACCGCGGTCACCGCCCCGCTCGAGCGCCAGTTCGGCCAGATGCCGGGGCTGAACCAGATGGCCTCGGCCAGTTCGGCCGGCGCCTCGGTGATCACCCTGCAGTTCAGCCTCGATCTCACCCTCGATGTCGCGGAGCAGGAGGTGCAGGCGGCGATCAATGCCGCCGGCAACCTGCTGCCCGCCGACCTGCCGGCGCCGCCGATCTACGCCAAGGTCAATCCGGCCGACGCGCCGATCCTGACGCTCGGCATCACTTCGGCCACGCTCAAGCTCACCGAAGTCGAGGATCTCGCCGATACCAGACTGGCGATGAAACTGTCCCAGCTGCCCGGGGTGGGGCTGGTCAGCATCAGCGGCGGCAACCGTCCGGCCGTGCGCATCCGTGCCAACCCGGTGGCGCTCGCCGCCTACGGGCTCAACATCGATGATCTGCGCACCACGATCTCGAACCTCAACGTCAACATCCCGAAGGGCAATTTCTACGGCCCCGCGCAGGCGGTCAGCATCAACGCCAACGCCCAGCTGCAGAGTGCCGCCGCCTATGCCGAGCAGGTGATCGCCTATCGCAACGGCGCGCCGGTGCGCCTGTCGGACGTGGCGAGCGTGATCGAGGGGGCGGAGAATTCCAAGCTCGGCGCCTGGATGAACCAGACCCCGGCGGTGATCGTCAACGTGCAACGCCAGCCGGGCGCCAATGTCATCGCGGTGGTGGACCAGATCAAGCAGCTTCTGCCACAGCTCACCGCATCGCTGCCGGCCGGCGTCACGGTCACCCCGCTCACCGACCGCACCGTGACCATCCGCGCCTCGGTCGCCGATGTCGCTTTCGAGCTCGGCCTCGCGGTGGTGCTGGTGGTGGCGGTGATCTTCGTGTTCCTCTCCAACCTGCCGGCGACGCTGATCCCCAGCCTGTCGGTGCCGCTGTCGCTGGTCGGCACGCTGGCGGCGATGTATCTGCTGGGCTACAGCCTGGACAATCTCTCGCTGATGGCGCTGACCATCGCGACCGGCTTCGTGGTCGATGATGCGATCGTGATGATCGAGAACATCTCCCGCTATGTCGAAGCCGGCGAACCGCCGCTGGAGGCCGCCCTGAAGGGGGCGCAGCAGATCGGCTTCACCATCATCTCGCTCACCGTCTCGCTGCTCGCGGTGCTGATCCCGCTGCTGTTCATGGGCATGTCGTGGGCCGGCTGTTCCACGAATTCGCGATCACGCTCGCGGTCACCATCGTGATCTCGGCGGTGGTCTCGCTCACCCTGGTGCCGATGCTGTGCGCGCGGCTGCTGCATCATCGCGGCGCCGCAGAGACCAGTGCCTTCGAGCGCCACACCCGCGCCTTCTTCGATGCCACGATCCGCGGCTACGACCGGGCGCTCGGCGTCGTGCTCGACAACCAGG
>DAICZL010000247.1 GCA_027311165.1 bacterium | reverse complement strand
CCATGCGGGCGCATGGCGCGACCACCGCGCTGGTCTCCGGCTGGTTCACCTTCTTCAGCGGCCGGGTCGCGGCGCTGGTGGGGTTCGACCTGCATCGCGCCAACGTGCTGCTGGATGACGGGGCGGCGCTGACCGGCCGGGTCGCCGAGCCGATTCTGGACCGCGACGCCAAGCTGGCGGAACTGCTGCGCCTGTCCGCCTAACGCGGGCTCGTCCCCGCCGAGACGCTGGCGGTGGGAGACGGGGCGAACGATCTGGCGATGCTGCGCCAGGCGGGGCTGGGCGTGGCATTCCGGGCCAGGCCGGTGGTGGCGGCGCAGGCGTGGGCGCGGGTCGATCACGCCGACCTGCGCGCGCTGCTGTTCGCGCAGGGCTACCGGGTGGGAGAGATTCGGGAAGGGTGAGGGGCGTTCCGACGCGCGTCGGGGGAGCGGCGAAGTCACGGCCAGGGCTTCGTCCCCATTGTCCCGTGGGACCAAACCGAAGGCGATGCCTTTGGAAACCGTCCCCTGGGGGAGACCTTCCCAACGGAGGCGGGTCTGCGGGCGCCCGCCCCCAGCGGGCCGGGGGCAGCGCCCTCGCCTTCCTTTTTCCCGATTTCCTGCCAAGCTTGCTCCCGGCCACCCAAGGCCAGGGAATCCCGATGGCCCCTCGCGATCCGCGCCACGACAACACCCGCCACATCCGCGCCCCTCGCGGCCCCGAGCGCACCGCCCGCACCTGGCAGGCCGAAGCCGCGCTGCGCATGCTGATGAACAACCTCGATCCCGAGGTGGCCGAGCGGCCCGAGGATCTCGTGGTCTATGGCGGCATCGGCCGCGCCGCGCGGGACTGGCCGGCCTTCGACCGGATCGTTGCCGCCCTGCGCGAACTCGGGCCCGAGGAGACGCTGCTGGTGCAATCGGGCAAGCCGGTCGGCGTGTTCCGCACCCACGCCGATGCCCCGCGCGTGCTGATCGCCAATTCCAACCTGGTTCCGGCCTGGGCCACCTGGGAGCATTTCCACGCCCTCGATCGCGCCGGGCTGATGATGTTCGGCCAGATGACGGCGGGTTCCTGGATCTATATCGGCTCGCAGGGCATCGTGCAGGGCACCTACGAGACCTTCGTCGAAGCTGGCCGCCAGCACTACAACGGCGATCTGCGCGGCCGCTGGGTGCTGACCGGCGGCCTGGGCGGCATGGGCGGGGCCCAGCCGCTGGCCGCCACCATGGCCGGCGCGTCCTGCCTGGCGGTGGACTGCGCGCCCTCGCGCATGGAAAAGCGTATCGCCAGCGGCTATCTCGACCGCTGGACCGGCAATCTGGATGCCGCGCTGATGATGCTGACCGAGGCCAAGGCCTCCGGCCGGCCGGTGTCGGTCGGCCTGCTGGGCAACGCCGCGGAGGTGTTCCCCGAGCTGCTGCGCCGGGTGCAGGACGGCGACGCGCTGGCCAGGCCCGATCTGGTCACCGACCAGACCTCCGCCCATGATCCGCTGAACGGCTATCTGCCCGCGGGCTGGACGCTCGACGAGCATGAGCGCCGCCGTGGCACCGACCCGCAGGGCACTGAACTGGCCGCGAAACAATCCATGGCCGCGCAGGTGCGGGCGATGCTGGGTTTCCACCGCATGGGCGTACCCACGCTGGATTACGGCAACAACATCCGCCAGATGGCGCGCGATGCCGGCGTGGCCGATGCGTTCGACTTTCCCGGCTTCGTGCCCGCCTATCTCCGGCCGCTGTTCTGCCGGGGCATCGGCCCGTTCCGCTGGGTGGCGCTGTCTGGCGATCCCGAGGACATCTACCGCACCGATGAACGGGTGAAGGAATTGCTGCCCGACGATACGCATCTGCACACCTGGCTCGACATGGCGCGCAGGCGCATCCGCTTCCAGGGATTGCCCGCGCGCATCTGCTGGGTGGGCCGGGCGAGCGCCACCGCCTGGGACTCGCGTTCAACCGGATGGTGGCTTCCGGCGAACTCGCGGCGCCGGTGGTGATCGGGCGCGACCATCTGGACAGCGGCTCGGTCGCCAGCCCCAACCGCGAGACCGAGGCGATGCTGGACGGATCGGACGCCGTATCGGACTGGCCGCTGCTGAATGCGCTGCTCAACACCGCCTCCGGCGCCACCTGGGTGTCGATCCACCATGGCGGCGGGGTGGGCATGGGATTCTCCCAGCATGCCGGGATGGTGGTGGTGGCCGACGGCACCGAGGACGCGGCGCGGCGGATCGAGCGCGTGCTGTGGAACGATCCGGCGAGCGGGGTGATGCGGCATGCGGATGCGGGATATGCGGAGGCGATCGAATGCGCGCGGGCGTGTGGGTTGAACCTGCCGTCGGTGGCGCCGTGAGTGAGCAAGGCCAAGGGCTCCGCCCGTTGGAAACCCGTTGGGGCCCTGGCCCCAAACCCCATTCCCTGGGGAGTACTCCCCAGGCAACGCAGGGTCCACGGCAGAGCCCTGGTCTTCCAGGATGACCGGTAACGCCCTGGGCCAGCCGCTTCGCCGCAAGGAAGACCGCCGACTTTTGCTGGGTGCCGGCAGCTACACCGCGGATCTCGCGTTGCCCGGCCAGGCCCATGCCGTGATCCTGCGCAGCCCCCACGCCCATGCCAGGATCGAGGCCATCGACGCCTCGGCCGCCCGGGCGATGCCGGGCGTGCTCGCGGTGCTGACCGGCGCCGATCTGGCCAGCGACCGCGTGGGCGCCATTCCGGCCGCGACCGAACTGATCCGCTACACCGGCACCGCCCCGGACGCGGGCTTCGTCTTCCGCCCTGACCATCCGGCGCTGGCCCGGGACCGCGCCCGCTTCGTCGGCGACCCGGTGGCGATGGTGGTGGCGGAAACCGCCGCCACCGCGCGCGACGCCGCCGAGCGCGTGACGATAGACTACACGGTGCTGCCCTCGGTCACCCTCACGGATGCCGCGATCGGCGGCCCCCCGGTCTGGGATCAGGCGGCGGATAATGTGTGCTTCCGCTGGTCGGCGGGCGATGCCGAAGCGGTCGAGGCCGCGTTCGCCGTTGCGCATCGCGTGGTGCGGCTGAGGGTGGTGAACAACCGGGTCTATGTCGGCTCGCTCGAAGATCGCGGCGCGATCGGGGAGTTCGACGCCGCGACCGGGCGCTATACGCTGCGCACCGGCAGCCAGATGCCCCACCAGCTGCGCGACGCGCTGGCCGAGGTGTTCGCGGTCGGCCAGGACCGGGTGCGGGTGCTGATCGCCGATGTCGGCGGCAGTTTCGGCATCAAGAATGCGCTGTATCCGGAACAGGTGCTGGTGCTGTGGGCGGCGCGGCGCCTGGGCCGGCCGGTGTCCTGGATCGGCGAGCGCGGCGAGGGGATGCTGTCGGACTACCAGGCCCGCGACAATGTCAGCGAGGCCGCGCTGGCGATGGACGAGGCGGGCCGGTTCCTGGCGCTGCGGGTCGCCACCACCGCCAATCTGGGCGCGTATCTGGCGCCGAAGGGGCAGCTGTCCCCCACCACCAACACCCAGGCGCTGGCCGGGGTGTACCGGCTGGCGGCGATCCATGTCGGGGTCACCGGGGTGTTCACCAACACCGCGCCCACCGAGGTCTATCGCGGCGCCGGGCGGCCGGAAGCGGTGTATCTGCTGGAGCGGCTGGTGGACGCGGCGGCCCGGCAGGTCGGGTGCGATCCGGCGGCGCTGCGCCGGCGCAACCTGATCCCCCCGGACGCGCTGCCGTACCGTACCGCGCTCGGGCTGGTCTATGACAGCGGCGATTTTCCGGCGCTGCTGGACGCGGCGCTGGCCCGCGCCGATCTCGCGGGCTGCCCCGCCCGCCGCGCCGATGCGGCGGCGCGCGGCCGGCTGCGCGGCCTGGGCATCGCCCAGTATTGCGAGCGGGTCGCCGGCAGCTGGTCCGAGCATGCCTGGCTGGAACTGGCACCTTCCGGCCGGGTCACCGCGCTGGTCGGCACCATGTCCAACGGCCAGGGCCACGAGACCGCCTTCGCCCAGCTGATCGCCGCTGCCCTCGGGATCGACCCGGACGAGGTGGAGGTGGTGCAGGGCGATACCGACCGCGTGAAATCCGGCCACGGCACCGGTGGGTCGGCGTCGCTGTCGATCGCCGGCGCGGCGCTGGGCGAAGCCTCGGCGGATCTGGTCCGCCGGGCGCTGCCGCTCGCCGCCTAGGCGCTGGAAGCGGCGGAGGTGGATGTGGTTTTCGAGGCTGTGCCGGCGGGGGCCGTCTCTTCGGGAACATCCGGCGCGGGGATGTTTCGCGTGGTCGGCACCGACCGGACCGTGGGCTGGCAGGCGGTGGCCGCGCGACTCGGTCAGGCCGGGGCACCGGCGATGCTGGAGGGTGCGGGCTTCTGGCAGCCGAGCGGTCCCAGCTTCCCCAATGGCTGCCACATCGCCGAGGTGGAGATCGACCCGGAGACCGGCGAGACGGTGCTGGCCGCCTACAGCATGGTCCATGATTTCGGCCGGGTGCTGAACCCGCTGCTGCTGGAGGGCCAGCTGCAGGGCGGGGTGGCGCAGGGCGTGGGCCAGGCGTTGCAGGAACGCGTGGTGTTCGACCCCGGCTCGGGCCAGGTGCTGACCGGGTCGCTGATGGACTACCAGCTGCCGCGGGCGGCGGATCTGCCTGCTCTGGAACTGCTGACACGGGCGACGCCCGCGCCGTCCCATCCGCTGGGGGTGAAGGGCTGCGGCGAGGCGGGCGCGGCCGGGGCGCCGCCGGCGGTGATGAACGCGGTGCTGGACGCGCTGGCCGAGCTGGGCGTGCACGATCTCGACATGCCGGCGACACCGGATCGGGTGTGGCGGGCGATCGCCGCGGCGCGGGCGCATCCAGCCAACCCGCCAGGGCGGAGATGACCCCCGATCGCCGGGGCGGCGAAGCCCGGCGGAGCTGATACCGGCCGGGCGCTGGAGCTGTCCGTGGGCGCAGGGTCAGGGCTCGGCCCTCACCCTGCCAGGGACCAGCGGAGCTCAGCCGGGCATCATGTGCAGGATCTCCCGCGGCGAAGTTGGGCCCGGCCCATCAAGGACGCAGACCGGGCGCCGCCCTGCAGTGCCTCGGTCGCCGCCGCAGCCTCCCGCCCGAGCGCGGCCGGCCGTGGCGCGGGGGAAAGCCGACGGCGCCAGGCGAACCGGCCACGCCTTCGATCCCGGCGCGATCACCCCTGCCGGTCTGGTCGGACCTGCCGGTCTGGTCACACCTGGTTATCGTCGAACCCGCCGCTATCCCCGCCGAACCCGGAATCGTTGGACGCGCTGTCCTGCCCGCCCCAATCGGCCGGGGCGGGGTCGGTGCCCCAGCCGCCGGCATCGGG
>DAICZL010000246.1 GCA_027311165.1 bacterium | reverse complement strand
CGCGTGCGATCCCGCCCGCCAGTCCGGAGATCGCCGCCACTGCCGAAAATGCGGTCGCCGCCCTGCCGGCGGGGGAGTTGCGCGAGGCCCTGGCGGCGCTGGCCCGGACGCTGCTGTCGACACCCTCCGCTTCCAGACGCTTGAACCCCTGATCCTGAGGTCCCGATGCCGCTCCCCCGCCGCAGCCTGCTCGCCCTTGTTGGCACTGCCCTGGCCGCCCCAGCCTTCACGGTGCCGGCCCTCGCCGCCGAAGATCCGCGACTGACGGAACGCGCCATCGGCAGGCCTGACGCGAAAGTGACCGCGATCGAATTCTTCTCGCTCACCTGCACCCATTGCGCGCATTTCGCCAACGCGACCTTCCCGCAGGTGCGGACCGAATTGATCGATACCGGCAAGCTGCGTCTGGTCTGGCGCGATTATCCGCTCGACAAGATCGCCCTCAACGCGGCGATGGTGGCCCGCGCCCTGCCGGTCGAGCGCTACGAGGCGTTCATCGGCTCGCTGTTCGCCAGCCAGGATCGCTGGGCCTTCGCGCGCGGGGTCAATTCCACCGAGGAGCTGTGGAAGATGGCGGCGCTGGCCGGGATGAGCCGGCAGACCTTCGATGCCACCATCGCCGACCAGGCCTTCCAGGACGCGATCGTCGCGACCCAGCAGAAGAACGAGGGCGAGTATCGCATCGACTCGACGCCGACCTTCATCATCAACGGCAAGCGCTATCCCGGCGCGATGTCGTTCGACCAGTTCGCGACGCTGGTGAAAGACGCCGCCGGGTAAACCGGAGACACCGCCCCTTGCCCGTCCGCTTCGCCCGTCTGCGCATCGCCGGCTTCAAGAGCTTCGCCTAGCCGGCCGTTCTCGAGATCCTGCCCGGGCTGACCGGGATCGTCGGCCCCAATGGCTGCGGCAAGTCCAACGTGGTGGAGGCGCTGCGCTGGGCGATGGGCGAGACCTCGGCGCGCAGCCTGCGCGGCGGCGAGATGGACGACGTGATCTTCGCTGGCACCGCCGCGCGTCCCTCGCGCAACCTGGCCGAGGTGATCGTCACGCTGGAGGAGACTGAAGGCGCCGCGCCGCCACCGTTTCACGCCCAGCCGGAGCTGCAGATCAGCCGGCGGATCGAGCGCGGCCAGGGCAGCAGCTTCCGGGTGAACGGCCGGGAAGCGCGGGCGCGGGATGTGCAGACGCTGTTCGCCGATCTCGCCTCCGGCGCCCATTCCTCGGCCATGGTGGGCCAGGGCCGCGTCGCCGCGGTGATCAACGCGCGGCCCGAGGAACGCCGCGCGATCCTGGAGGAGGCCGCCGGCATCACCGGGCTGCACGCCCGCCGCCACGATGCCGAGCTGAAACTGCGCGCCGCCGAGGCCAATCTGGGGCGCGCCGAGGATCTGCGCGGCCAGCTGGAAGCCCAGCTCGAAGGGCTGAAGCGACAGGCCCGCCAGGCCAACCGCTACCGCAATCTCTCGGGCGCGATCCGCGCGGCCGAGGCCGAGTTGCTGGCGATCCAGCGCGCCGTGACGGAAGCCGGGCGCAGCGCGGCGCAGGCCGGGCTGCACCGGGCACGCCAGGCGGTGGCGGAGGCGACGGTTGCGGCCGGCAGCGCCGCCGCCCGCGCAGGCGAGGCGACCGCTTCCCTGCCAGCATTGCGCGAGACCGAGGCCGCCGCCCGCACCGCGCTGGAACGCCACCGTCTGGCGCAGGAACAGCTGGCGGCGGAGGAAGACCGTGCCCGGGCGGCGCTGGAGGCCGCACGCCAGCGCCTCGGCCAGTTGCAGCGCGATCTGGGCCGCGCCCGCCAGGCCCGCGCGGACGCCACCGCCGCCGAAGCGCGGCTTTCGGCCGAGGCCACCGCGATCGCGGCGGCGCAGGCGGAGCATCCCGGACGTGCTCAGGCCGCCGCCGCCGCCCTCGCCGAAGCCGGCGAGGCGGTGCGCCTGGCCGAGGCGGAGGCCAACCGCGCGACAGAGGTGGCGGCCGAGGCCGGCGCGCGCAGCCAGTCGGTGCAGCAGGAACTGGCCCAGGCGACCGCCCGCGCCCGCCGGCTGGGCGAGCAGCACGCCCAGGTGAGCGCCGAGCGCCAGCGCCTGGCGCTGCAGGCGGTGGACCCGGCACGGCTGAGCGAGGCCGAAGCCGCGCTGGCGGCCGGCGAGGCGGCGCAGACCGCCGCCCGCGCCGCGCTCGATCAGGCCGAACAGGACCGGGCCGGCACCGCCGCCGCCCTGGCGGCGAGCCGGGAGACACTGAGCCGCGCCGAGGCCGCCCGCGCCCGCGCCGCCGCCGAGACCCAGGCCCTGGCCGCCGTGCTGGCGGTGAAGGATGGCGAACGCTGGCCGCCGATGCTGGACACGCTGTCGGTGCCGGCGGGGCTGGAAGCGGCGCTGGGCGCGGCGCTGGGCGACGCGCTGAGCTCCTCGGCCGAGCCCGGCGCGGCACGGCACTGGGCCGACCTGCCCGCCTATGACCCGCCCCCCGGACTGCCCTCGGGCGCGATCCCGCTCGGCACCCTGGTGGCGGGCCCGCCGGCGCTGGCCAGGGTGCTGTCGCAGACCGGGCTGGTCGAGGCTCCGGCGGCCGGGGAGGCCGGCCAGGCGGCGCTGCTGCCCGGCCAGGTGCTGGTCAGCCGCGAGGGCGCCGTCTGGCGCTGGGACGGCTACACGATCCGCGCCGGCGCCCCCACCGAGGCGGCGGTGCGGCTGCAGCAGCGCAACCGGCTGGGCAGGCTGCGCGGCGAACTGGCCGACGCCGAACGGAATGCCGCGGCGGCACGGCAGACCAACGCCGCCGCGACCGAGGCCGAACGCCGCGCGACCGAGGCCGAACAGCGCGCCCGCGCCGCGAGGCGCGAGACCGAACAGGCGCTGGAGCGCCATCGCGCCGCCGCCGCCCAGCTGCGCGCCCAGGCGCAGGCCGCGGCGGCG
>DAICZL010000241.1 GCA_027311165.1 bacterium | reverse complement strand
CATCGTCATCCGTGTGCTTCGCGCGTTCGCCATCGGCGGTCTGAGCCTGGCCGGCGGCGGCGGCGGCGGAGGCCTGCGCGGCGGCGAGCTTCGCCTGCGCTTCGGTCTGGGCCTCCGCGGCGCCCTGATGCTCGGTGGCGAGCGCGCCCTGCGCCTGCTGCGCCTTGGCCAGCGCGGCCGCGGCGGCATCGAGCCGCGCCTGAGCCTGAGATGCGGCGTCCCGCCGCGCCGGCAGAGCGGCGGTCTGCTGGTCGCGTGCGGCCTGCGCGGCAGCGCCCGCCGCCGTCGCCTCGGCGAGTTGCTGGGTGGCCGTGTCCTGGGCCTGTTCGGCCGCGTCGCGCTGCTGGCTCGCCTGGTCGATCGCCGCCAGCGCGTTCTGCTGCTGCTGCGCGGCCTTGTCCTCGGCCGCCTGCAGCTGTTGCGCCGCGGTCTGCGCCACCGCCGTCGCGGCGGCCAGCTCGTCATGCGCCTTGGCCTCGGCCTCGCGCGCGGCCGCTTCCGGGGCCGCCAGCGCATCGAGCGCCTGGCGCCAATGCGCCACGTCATCGTTGCGCTGGGCGAGCACCTGCGCGGCCTCGTCGATCTCGCCCGCGAGCTGGACGAGGTCGGCATCGAGCCTCTGGTGCTGGGCGGAGGCGTCGGCGAGCGCGGCGCGGATCTGGTCGATCCGGATGCCGAGCACCCGGCGTCGCTCCGCTGCGATCGCCAGCTGGTCGGTCGCGGCGGCGACGGCCGAACCGGTATCGGCCAGCAGCTGGGCGGAGGCCGCGCCCTGCTGCTTCGCCTGATCCAGATTGGCCGCGGTCTGCTGCTTCAGCGTTTCGAGCCGGGCGGCGGCATCGTCCACCGCCTGCCGGGCCTGCTGCAGCGCCGCTTCGGTCTTGGCGGTTCTGGCGGTGAGATCGTCGAGCTGCGCCTGCGCCTGGGCGGCCTGGGCCTGCGCCTGGGTCTGCGCCTGGGCGGCCTGCGTGCTGGCAGTCTTGGCCTCGGCGATCTGCTTCTGCAGTGCGTCCAGGGTGCCGGCGGCCTGGTCGTGCGCGGCCAGCTGACTCGCGATCTGCTGGCGCGCCGCCTCGGTCTGCTGGCCGGCGTAATAGCCGTACCCCGCCAGACCCCAGCCTGCCACCGCGATGATCCAGGCGAGGATCGGAGATTTGGACTTCGGCCCAGCAGCGTCGTTGTTCGGCAAGGTCAGCGCTCCCCTCAGCTCCCATGGACGTCCCTGGAGGGCGACCTCCGGCGGCGGAGCGACGATCGGCGACTCCCACCACGGCGTGACCTGTTCCAGACCCGGCAGATGTCCTCTACTACGGCCATGCCCGCTCTGCTAAGGGGGTATCACAGTTTCGCGCCCGTCCAGCTGCGTGATCCGGGGCTTTCCTGATGGTTCAGCCGGGCCTTCCCCGCCGGATTCTATCGATCACCGCCAGGCGGGCGGGCGCCGCCCAGGGGCTGCGCGCAGACGTCCTCCCTCCGGTTGGGCTTTACGGACTGGGCTTTACAGGCGCGGTCGCGGTGCACAGGCCGCTTCCCGCGCCGGTTCGGGCCTGCACCGATGATCGTTCAGGAAGCCGCAGCCCTGGAGCTTTCCGGTCACTCCTCGCAGCGCCCGTTGCCGCCGACCCGCCCCGGCGGTGGTCCGCAATTCTGTGCGGGATCGTCGCGAAGCGCGGTCCGGGGTCCATTCCTGTCGCGTGATGACGGCTCCGCCGTCGCGTGATGACGGCGCCTCCGGCAATTATGTAACGAAATTACACCCAAATGATCAAGAAACGGACTACTGTCCTGCCCTCGAAGTTCGCGGTTCCTCACAGCGAAGTTCGGGGATCAGCAGGCCACTGAAACCAAAGAGCTGGTGTCCCGGTTCCGACCACATTTCAATGCGGCGAATTTCGGAATCGGGACTCTAGCAGGAGCCGCCCCCGCCACGAGCGCGCCGGATCGGGCGCCAGGACCCTCCCGCAGAGGGGCGGCATACTGATCGAGGCCGGCATCGACGGCGATGGCGTCGGCTTGCACCGCGCCACCGCCACCGCCAGCGCCTGCCGGCCGGACCGCGACGCCGTCGAACCGAACGCAACGCGGAGCAGACCGGTCGCCCGGCCGGTCGGCGCGGTCACGGTCAGAGAAACCATCGGCGAGGCCCGGGCCCCGGTTCCCGCCTGAACCTGGCGCGGCCATCTCGTCTCCTCTGCCGGCAAACTCGTGCTTCTTGTGCCTGGTGACGGCCGCTGCGCACCGATCGCAGCGGATAGTTCCCGGCGAGCCAGTCGCCGGCCAGGACGTGGAAGTCACGCTCGCCCCGGCGGGCGGGATCCTGCCCCGCACGCC
>DAICZL010000223.1 GCA_027311165.1 bacterium | reverse complement strand
CCTGTCGCACATGCTGCCATGGAGTGCCGGTCCCGGCCGGGCTGGCGATCCGCCAGCCGGGCAGAGCCTCTCGCCTGCCGTCTGAGGGCGCCGGTCAGCGCCGCGCCGGCCCGGCCTCCAGCAGAGCCAGATTCTGCTGCGCCAGATCCGCCGTCGTGCTGTCGGGATCGAGCGCGATCGCATGTTCCCAATCAGCCTGCGCCCCCTGCCGGTCGCCGCGCCGCTGACGCAGGATGCCCCGCTCCAGCAGCGCCTCCGGATCGTCCTCATCCAGGGCCAGCGCGTGGTCGATATCGGCCTCGGCCTGGTCCAGACGGTTGAGCTGGCGCAGCGCGGAGGCACGGAACACCAGCGCGTCGCGCCGGCGCGGATCGATCGCCAGCGCCCGGTCCAGATCGGCGGCCGCCTCGGCGAAGCGGCCCAGTGTCGCGCCCGCCATGGCGCGGTCGATCAGCAGGTCCGGATCATCCGGCGACAGCGCCAGCGCCAGGGTGGCGGCAACATAGGCGCGGTCGGCGGCGCCGGCGATCATCCAGGCCTGGCCGGCCTGATCGAACAGCGACGCCCTTGCGATGGCCGGCGCCCGGCTGGCACGCGCCAAGGCCTCCATCATCGTCGCCCCGGTCTCGGCATTGCCCAGCGCCACCTGCGCCAGGCCATGGCAGTGCAGCGCGCCATCACCGCCGCCGGCGGCTTCCAAGGTTTCCGCGAAACCATTGGCCCCGGCCGGATCGGTGTTCAGCATCGACAGGCAATGTTCGTACTGATCGCCCTCGGCGATACGCGGCGGCACCGGCGGGATCGGCAGCGGTGCCTCCTCCGCCTGCTCGGGCGCGCCACCACCGCGCCAGGACGGCACCGCCCAAATCAGCGCGCACGCCGCCAGCACCAGCGCGGCCAGAAAGGTGATCACCGCCATGCGAGGCTTCATGGAAGGGAAGTCTAGTCTTTCCGCCCGACCTGCGGCAAACCTGGGGCCATGTCCGCCCCCCACCCCGTCCTGGTCGTCTGCGGTCTCGGCTATTGCGGAGAGGCGGTGGCGCGCGCCGCGCTCGGCACGGGCTTCGCCGTGATCGGCACCCATCGCGACCCGACCACCGCTGCGCCGCTCCCGGGCGTGGCGGTGCTGCCCTTCGCCGCCGCCGGCCCCGCGATCGCCAGGGCGACGCATCTGCTGATCACCGCCGCGCCGGAACCGGCCGGCGATCCGGTGCTCGCCGCCCATGCCGGCGCGATCGCGGCCGCGCCGGCGCTGCGCTGGATCGGCTATCTGTCCACCCCCGGCGTCTATGGCGATCGCGGCGGGGACTGGGTGGACGAGGATACCCAGCCGGCCCCGGCGCCAGGGCGCAGCCGCCACCGGCTGGAGGCCGAGCAGGCCTGGCGCGCGGCCGCTTCTGGCCGGGCGCTCGATCTGTTCCGGGTGGCCGGGATCTATGGCCCCGGCCGCTCCGCCCTCGATGATGTCCGCGCCGGCCGCGCCCGCCGCGTGATCAAGCCAGGCCATCTGTTCGGCCGCATCCATCGCGACGACATCGCCGCAGCCGTGCTCGCCGCGATGCGCCAGGACCGCACGCCGGATCCGCACGGGGACGCGCGGGTGCTGAACCTCGCCGATGACGAGCCCGCCGAGAATGCCGAGGTGATCGCCTACGCGGCACGGCTGCTGGGAGCCGATCCGCCGCCGGCGATCCCCTTCGCCCAGGCCGCCGCCGCCATGAGCGAGATGGGACTGAGCTTCTGGCGCGAGAACCGCAAGGTCGCCAGCCGCAAGACCCAGGCAGAGCTGGGCATCACCTGGCGCTATCGCAGCTATCGCGAGGGGCTAGCGGCCATCCTCGCCGAGGAGCGCGGCGAGCACATCGCCCAGTAGCGCCAGATCCTGCGGCCGCGACAGGCGGTGATCGCCGTCCTTCACGAGGCTGATCCGCACGTCCCCGGCCGCCAGGCACTCGGCCAGGCGCAGCGAGGTCTGCCACGGCACCGCCTCGTCGCGCTGGCCGTGCAGCAGCCGCACCGGACAGTCGAGCCCGATCGTTCCGCCCAGCAGCAGATGCCGCCGCCCGTCCTCGATCAGCGCGCGGGTGATCGGATAGGTCTCGCCCGGCCCGCCCGGCGCGCTCACCACGCCATCGCTCAGCAGCCGGGCGCGTTCCTCGAAGGTCATCGCCTCCCACATCAGCGCCTCGGTGAAATCCGGCGCGGCGGCGATGCCGATCAGCCCGGCGACCCGGTCGGGGCGGGCCAGCGCCGTCAGCAGCGCGATCCAGCCGCCCATGGACGAGCCGACCAGCAGCCATTTCCCCTCGGTCAGCCGATCGAGCACGCACAGCGCATCCGCGGCCCAGCGCCCGATCGTGCCGTCCTCGAACCGCCCGCCGCTCGCACCGTGGCCGGAATAGTCGAACCGCAGCATCGCCTGGCCGCGATCGGCACAGAACCGGGACAGATGCTCGGCCTTGGTGCCGGTCATGTCGGAGCGGAAGCCGCCCAGGAACACCACGGTCGGGCCGCGGCCCGGCTGGGCGGCATAGGCCAGGGAAACACCATCGCCACGGTCGATCCGGGTCATGCAGGCTCCTTCGTCTGGGGCAGAGGGATTGTTGCGCGCGCCGGACCATCGGCGCCGCACGAGGCACGGCCGGCGGCTCCGCCCGCGGACCCCGCCACGGAGCGGGCGGTCTTCGGACCCGCACCGGTCGGGGGGCCAGGGCTCGCGGGCCGAGCCTGCGCCTTACCATCGGCCGATCCGGCCATCGATCGGGCCCGCCGCCGGCCGAACCGGACGCTGTTGTCCGGATTCCGAAGTTCGCAGCATTGAAATGTGGTTGGAACCGGGACACCAGCTCTTTGTTTTCGGTGCCTGCTGATCCCCGAAGGTCGCGGCGAGGAACCGCGAACTTCGAGGGCAGGACACTAGGTTCCGTACCCATTGCGTTGACCACGGGGCGTCTGATTCAAGCTCATCAGGAGGGCTTGAAGCATGTCGGAGCTGTTTTGGCTGAATGATCTGCAGTGGGCGGCGATCGAGAAATTGCTGCCGCATCTTGGCGGTAA
>DAICZL010000222.1 GCA_027311165.1 bacterium | reverse complement strand
ATGATTGCCGGAATTACCAGCAACTGGCCGGTGAGAATACCGTGACCGACATGCACCAACACCTTGTGGCTCAGGAACGCGGCACCGATCAGCGTCATCGCCGCCATCAGGCCGAGCGCGGGACGCAGCGCGATCGATTTTGTTGCATAGGGCATGCCCATGCACGCACCGGTATAATGCGCGCCCATGCTCCAGGCGAAAGCCAGCGCGGTCAGGACCAGAATGATGGTCGTTAGCATCGATCGGTCCTTTGCGTCTGCCGATCACCCTTCATGATTCGCGCTGTTTTTCAAGGCAAGAGCGATCCATAGGCCGGAGCCGGCCACCAGTGCCGCCGTAATCCAGAGTGCCGGCAGCGGCGCACGTGCGAACTGCGCCACTGCCCCCAGCAGCAGAGCGCCGATCGCATAACCGGTGTCGCGCCAGTAGCGATACGTGCCGAGTGCCTTGCCGCGGATCAACGGGGTTGCCTGGTCCGACATCGCGGCGATCAGGTTGGGATAGAGCAGCGCCATCCCGACGCCCATGATCGCGGCAGCCGGCAGCCAGAGCATCGGGCCGCGCCCGATCGCGGTGAGCGCTATACCGACCGCCAGCAGGAAGAACCCGGCCACGACTGGCCTGCGCCGCCCGATCCGGTCGCCGAGATGCCCCGTCCAGAGCTGCGAGAGGCCCCAGACCATCGCATAAATGCCGGTCAGCCAGCCGATCTCCACCAGACCCGCGCCATGGCGCCTGAAGAATACCGGGAACATCACCCAGACCAGGGTATCGGCGATCTTGTTAACGATGCCGCCCTGGCAGATCGCGCGCCCCGCCCGATCGCGGAACGAGATGCGCAGGAAAATCGAGCCGAAACCCTGTACATGGTCTGGCGGCCCATTGCCCCTGGTCTCGGCATGCTCGGCCTTCACCCAGGCAAGCGTGTCGCGTACGCGGGCGAGCGTCGCCAGTGCCGCGACGATGGTAGCGAGGCCGAAAACCAGCAGCGCCGGCCGCACCCCGATGCCGTGCGCCAGCACCGCAGCGCCGAACCCGGCGAGGCCGACGGCGACATAGCCGGTCGCCTCGTTGATCCCAACCGCAAGGCCGCGCTGATGGCTGCCAGCGAGGTCGATCTGGCTGGTCACCGTCATCGTCCAGGTGAAGCCCTGGCTGATGCCGAGGAACACGTTGGCCGCGACGATCCACCACCAGTTCGACGCGACATAGATCAGCAATGGGACCGGGATCGCCGCGATCCAGCCGGCGACCAGCACCGGCTTGCGGCCGAACCGGTCGGCAAGCCCGCCGGCGACAAGATTGAGCGCACCCTTCACCAGCCCGAATGACAGAACGAAACTCGCGAGGAATAGGAACGCCCCCGGCGCCACCCCGAAATCCCGCGCCACGTCCGGCAGCACGGCGCGCTCCATGCCGATCACCAGGCCGACGAAAAAAACCTGCAACGCCTGCAGGGCGAACTGGCCGCGATTGGCGGCGATGCCGCGTTCCAACCGCGAGGCGACAGG
>DAICZL010000219.1 GCA_027311165.1 bacterium | reverse complement strand
GCCTTGCAGATCCTGCGCCCGCGCCCCGGCCGCCGCCGCCGCCTGGTCCAGCGCCGCCGCGCGGCTCGCCTGCTCGGCCTCGGCGGCATGCAGGGCCGGGGTCTCCCCGGCGATCGCCGCGCCCAGCCGGTCGAGCTCGGCCTGCTCGCGGCGCAGCGCCTCGGCCTGCAGTTCCAGCTGCCGGCCGAGGCCGCCCAGCACCAGCACGCCGCGAATCGCGCTGTCGGGGTCGGTCGGCACGGCCAGCAGGGTTTCGGCCGGGTACAGCGACAGCCGCTCGAGCAGCGGCAGCAGTGCCGCCAGATCGGCTGCGCGCTGCTCCAGCCGGGCCTGCGCCTCGCGCCGGCGCTGCGCGAGGCCGGCGATCCGTTCCGCCGTGGCCCCGGTCGCCGCCTCGGCATCGCGCAGCCGGGCGAGTGCGGCATCGCGCTCCGCCGCCAGCCGGCTCGCCTCGGCGGCGGCCAGCCGGGCACGGGCGGCGGCATCCTGCTGTTCCGCCGCTGCCGCGGCGCGTGCCCGATCGGCCTGCTCGGCCGCGTGGCGCGCGGCTTCGGGGCTGATCGCCGGGTTAGGCGCCGGGCTGGGCGCCGCGCTGGGCGCCGCGCCTGCCAGAAGCAGCAGCAGCAGCGGACGAGCGGTGCGGTTCATCCCGCCGCTTCAGCCCCGCCGGACCGGCCACACCCGGCCCGGCCGCCGCGGCGTTGCGCGCGGCGGGGCGCGGCAGGGAAAGACCCGAGGCCCGCCGGAGCCCCGATCGAGACCCTCCAGCGATACCAGATACCGGTCCCTCGTGGCGTCGCGGGGCTCATAGGCGCCGTGCCCGGGTTTCGCTGGCGGCAGTCCGGCACGGGCTGCATCCGGCACACGGGCTGCAGCCGGCACTGGCGCCGCAGGTTTCGCCAACCCCCGCGCCGCAGGCTTCGCCAATCCCCGCGCCGCAGGCTTCGCCAACCCCGCCATCGGCCCCGCCAGGCATCGGGGCGCGGCTTCAGGACGAGCCTGATGCCGGATCGTCGCGGATCAGTGATCTGCCGGTCATCTCCGCCGGCGCTGCCAGCCCCATCAGCGCGAGCAGGGTCGGCGCCAGATCGGCCAGCCGCCCGTCGCGCAGCGCCGTCGCGTCGGTGCCGGCCAGCAGCACCGGCACCGGATTGGTGGTGTGGGAGGTATGGGGCCCGCCGGTCACCGGGTCGCGCATCAGCTCGCAATTGCCGTGATCGGCGGTCACCAGCAGGGCGCCGCCGGCTTTGTCAATCGCCTCGGCGATCCGGCCGAGCCCGGCATCGACCGTCTCCACCGCCCGGATCGCCGCGGCCAGGCTGCCGGTATGGCCCACCATGTCGGGATTGGCGTAGTTAAGCACGATCAGGTCGTATCTCCCCGAACCGATCGCCGCCACCGCCTTGTCGGTCAGCTCCGGCGCCGACATCTCCGGCTGCAGGTCATAGGTCGCGACCTTGGGCGAGGGCACCATGATCCGGTCCTCGCCCGGGTTGGGCGTCTCTGCCCCGCCATTCATGAAATAGGTCACGTGCGGGTATTTCTCGGTCTCGGCCATGCGCAGCTGGTGGCGCCCGGCGGCGGCGACCACCTGCCCCAGCAGATGCTGCATGGTCTGGGGCGGGAAGATCGCGCCCATCCAGGGTTCCAGCGCGTCGCTGTAGCGGGTCATGCCGGCGGCGGCGGCGAAGCGCAGCCCCCGCGGCCGGGCGAAGCCGTCGAAGCCGGGCAGGAGCAGCGCGTCCAGCAATTCGCGCACCCGGTCAGCGCGGAAATTGAAGCACAGAACGCCGTCGCCATCCTGCATCCCGCCATAGTGGCCGACGCAGGCGGGGAGCAGGAATTCATCGGTCACCCCGCCGCCATAGCCGTCATCCACCACCGAGGCGGCGTCGGCGAAGCGCGGACCCTGGCCCTCGGCCAGCGCCAGATAGGCCTTCTGCACCCGCTCCCAGCGCCGGTCGCGGTCCATCGCGTAATAGCGGCCGGAGACGGTGGCGATCGCCACCCCCTCCGGCAGGGCGGCGCGCAGGCGCCGCAGCTCCTCCCCCGCCGAGCGGGGCGCGGTGTCGCGCCCGTCGGTGAAGGCGTGCAGCAGGCATTTCACGCCGGCGCCGGCGACCAGCCATGCCAGCGCCGTCGCGTGGTCCAGATGGGCATGAACCCCTCCCGCCGAGACCAGGCCCATCAGATGGCAGGTTCCGCCCGAGGACTGCAGCGAGGCGATCAGCTGCCGTAGCGCCGGCGCTGCCGCCAGGCTGCCATCGGCGATCGCGGCGGCGATCCGCGGCAGGTCCTGCATCACCACCCGACCGGCGCCGATGTTCAGATGGCCGACCTCGGAATTGCCCATCTGCCCCTCCGGCAGCCCGACATCGAGTCCGCTCGCGCGCAGCAGCCCGTGCGGTGAGGCCGACCAGAGGCGGTCGAAGACCGGCTTGCGCGCCAGGCGCACGGCGTTGTCGGCGGTTTCCTCGCGCCAGCCGAATCCGTCCAGGATCACCAGCATCACCGGCCGCCGCGCCTGAGCTTCCGCCATTGCACGCCCCCATGACCCCGCGCTCCGCTGGCTGCGGGGCCGCCCGTCTCTCCCTAAGGGCAGAGCCGCAGCCGATGCAACAGCGGAGGCGCGCGCTCAGCCGGCCAGATGGGGGAGCAGGACCGGGCCGGGGCTCTGCCGCCATGGCCCGGCGCGGCCGGGCAGTGTCTGGCGGGTCTTTCCGGCGGGAGGGAGCCTGGGTCCGGAGCGGGCTGCCCGCGCGGAGCCCCTGGCCCGGGTTTTCGGCAGCCGGGGTCGATGCCGGCCGGCGAGCCTCACCACCCCGCGCGGCGGCGCCTCATGCGCCGGCGCGCCTCCGGTGGCCGTCGAGATCGGGCAGGAAGACGGTCATCAGCCCGATCAGCGGCAGGAAGGCGCAGAGCTGATAGACGAAGCCGATGCTGGTCCGGTCGGCGAGCAGGCCCAGCAGAGCCGCGCCCAGCCCGCCCATGCCGAAGGCGAAGCCGAAGAACAGGCCGGAGATCATGCCGATTTTCCCCGGCACCAGCTCCTGCGCATAGACCAGGATCGCCGAGAACGCCGAGGACAGGATCAGCCCGATCAGCACCGAGAGCATCACCGTCCAGAACAGGCCGGCATGGGGCAGCGCCAGGGTGAAGGGCAGCACCCCCAGGATCGAGAACCAGATCACGTAGCGCCGCCCGAACAGGTCGCCGATCGGCCCGCCGGCGATGGTGCCCGCCGCCGAGGCGCCGAGGAAAACGAACAGGTAGATCTGCGCGCTCTGGACCGAGACGTGGAATTTGCTGATCAGGTAGAACGTATAATACGTGTTCAGGCTGGCCATGTAGAAGAACTTGGAGAAGATCAGCGCCACCAGCACAGCGATCGCGAAGACGACCCGACGCGGCGTCAGTGTCGCGTGGCCGACGGAAGTGGCCTTCTGCGGCCTGGCCCGGCGCTCGGCCACCTGGTCGCGATACCACCGCCCGACATTCCACAGCACGACTATCCCGAGCAGTGCCGCGAGCGAGAACCAGGCGATCGAGTTCTGGCCCCGTGGCACCACGATGAACGCCGCCAGCAGCGGCCCGAACGCCGACCCGGCATTGCCGCCCACCTGAAACAGCGACTGCGCCAGCCCGTGCCGCCCGCCCGAGGCCATGCGGGCGACCCGGGAGGACTCGGGATGGAAGACCGAGGAGCCGAGCCCGACCAGCCCCGCCGCGAGCAGCAGCGTCGCGAAATTGGGCGCCTCGGAGAGCACCAGCAGCCCGACCAGTGAGCTGGCCATGCCGACCGGCAGCGAGAAGGGCAGCGGCCGGCGGTCGGTATAGGTGCCGACCAGCGGCTGCAGCAGCGAGGCGGTCATCTGGAACGTGAGCGTGATCAGCCCGATCTGACTGAAATCCAAAGCGAAGCTCTGTTTGAGCACCGGATAGATCGCCGGGATCAGCGACTGGATCATGTCGTTGAGCAGATGCGAGAAACTGATCGCCAGCAGGATCGGAAACACCGTCCCGCCCGCTGCCTTCTCCCTCGCCCCGCTGGACGCGGCGATGACGCTCTGACCCATCCGACACTACTCCCTACCTGAACGCACCATAGTCCCGCAACAGGGTGTCTCAATCCTTCGCGTACGCGAAGGATTGAGACACCCTGTTGCGGG
>DAICZL010000217.1 GCA_027311165.1 bacterium | reverse complement strand
ATCGATCGCGATATTCGCACCCGCCGAAAACAGCCCACGCAGCAGCGAGAGCTGCAGCAGCATCGGGGTGCCACCGCTCGAGATCACCGCCTGATCGGTACCCTGCAATACCGTCTGCGGCACGAACCCGGCATGATCCGTCCCGTTGGCCCGCAAGGCCCCTCCGGCAAGTTCAACCCCAACCCCCAGAGTGACCGGTTCCGGTCCGCCGGCGCCGAGACTGACCCGGCCGAGCAGCGTGCCAGTCGCGGTGCTGATCGCCCCTTGGGTGGTGCCGAGCAGCAGATTGACCGTCGTCGAGACCAGACTGCCATTCTGGCTGATTGGCACTTCATCGGTCGGATTTACGACGGTCGCGGGCGTCAGCTGCGGAATGGTCGGCATGTGATTGCCTTACGCTGCGGGGAAGGAAATGCGCCCGGAACACCGGACGGCGCGGCGGGGAGCGGGGTCCCCGGGATCGATGTTCAGAGCGCGTTGGAACGCAGGATGGTGAGTTCGGCGGTCCAGATCGCCCCGGCGGCCGGCGAACTGTGCACCTTGATCAGGATGCCGCCATGGGTGGTGTCGGCGAACAGGCCGGCTGCCCAGTTGACGCCATCGCCGGACTGAGTCCCCGGTACAAAGATGAAGTTGCCAACGACAACGACACTCGATGGCCCCCCCGGGCATCGTACCATCACCGGCGGCAACGCCCATACCCCCGCATCAGCGGAATAGGGATTCTCGCCCAGCAGACGCGCGGTGACATGCCAGGTGCCAGGACCGGCAAAGACCGGGATATTGCCGGGGCCCGGCGGATTGCCGTCGGTGGTCAGATAGATGGGCACAGCGGAGTTGCTGGTCTGCCCGCGTAGGATCATGCGCAGCGATTGCCCATTGGCTGCACCGATCGCCACCGGCGCAGTGAAGGTATGCGGCGCGCCTCCGACTGTCGCCCATGTCATGCCGATCGCAGCATCTGCGCCGACCGGCTGGATGGTCGGCCCCTGGCCCGATGGGGCCGACAGAACTTCCACTCCATTGGCGAAGCCCGCCGACAGATTGACCACGAATGGCGTCTGCCCGGGTCCGCCGCCTAGATGGACTGCGCTGATGCTGACATTGCTTGCCCGGGTCACGGTCAGCCAGCGCGCCGTGGTGGCAAGATTGTCACTCATCGCCAAGCCGACCAGCTGCTGACTGTTATTCTGCAGTGCCCATTTGCGGTCATTTGTGGGCTGTGTCGGATCGGTCCACTGGAACATCCCGTAGGGATGAACGATCTCGATCGGCGTGCCGATCTGCCAGGAGCTCTGCGCGCTGCCGCTGACGAAGTAGTTGCCCTGGATCTGATAAGGGTTGCTGAACGCATTCAGCACCGGCGCTTCGAGCCAGATCGAGCCGATCGAAACCGACGCCGTCGCAGCACCCGGGTCATGCTGGATGTTATATTTCGACCCGTTCGTGGACTTTACCGAATTCGGCGCATCGAAGCTGCACCCGACCAGAGACAGATCGCTGTTGGCTCCGCCAGCCAGATAGATGTCGCTGTAGGTCCCGGGTGCGGACACGCCGTTATTGGCGAAGTGGCAGCCGATCAGCGTTAGCGGTGCATCCTGCACCTCATGCTGATAGAGCAGGCCATATTGCGCCGCGGTATCGAACGCGCAACCGACGAAGCTGCTGCGCCCGATCGGATTGCCAGCGTAGCAGAACACGTTATATCGGCCTGCAGTGTAGATGTTGCATCCTTTGAAGACAAAGCCGCCGCAGCCGGACAGCAGGATGTTGTCCCGCTTCGCCTCGGCGAATTCGGTGTCGGCCAGGCGGAAGTCGAAGCCGCTGTTGACCGAGAAGTTGTCTCGTCCGTTGGCCTTGAACACGCAGGCATGGGTGACAGTGAAGCCGGTGATGCCGCCGGAACTGTTGAACCCGTCGGACGGCATGCCATAGACCGCGACATCACGCAGATAGATGCGGGTGTAGACCGGGTTGACGCTCGCCGGGCTGGTGGCGATGCCATGGGCCACGTTGGCACCGGGGATATCGGCATTGTTGGGGCTGGTGATCTGAACCCCTTCGATCGTCACCACTGCCGGAGGAGCCGGCCCGGTATCGACATAGTCGACCCCATCATGGGAGATCACCAGTGACAGGCAGGGCGCGGTCGATCCGGACTTGAGCGAGATGAAGGTGGTGCGGGAGCCATCACCCCTCAACTCGACGGGACGAGTGATGCTGAGCGGCCCCACGACATAGACGCCGGCAGGCAGATAGACTCGCTTCTTGGACAGCCCGTTGGTGCCGGTCGCTTGAGCCAGGTTGATGGCCTGCTGCAGCGCCGCGGTGTCATCGGTCTGCCCGTCACCGACCGCGCCCAGACTGCGCACGTTGATGCTGTCGGCCATGGTGTCGGCGATGACCCGCTGCACCGTTCCCTCGGTCGCCTGGGCGACCGCGCTCGACACATTCAATCCGCCCACCTCCGAGAGCCCGGCCATGAAGGTCCCGTAGCTCGCAGTCTTGTTGGTACCGCCCTGGGCGATCAGCACCTGGTCAGTGAGTGCGGGGGTATTGGCTACCGGCAGTTGCGCGAGGCTAAGCGGCGGGGCGCTCGACGACAGCGTGCCGCCGGTAAGGGCCAGATTGGCTCCGATGGTCACCGGCTCGGGCTGCCCGGCCGCGGCGCTCACCCGGCCGAGCAGCGTTCCCGACGCGATGGTGAGCGCAGGCTGCACCCCGCTCAGCAACTGCCCGACCGAGGCCTGCGCCGCCGCCCCGTTCTGGCTGATCGGAACCAGATCCGCGGTGCCGACACTCGCGGCCGACGGCAGTGCAGGGATGGAGAAGCTGCTGGCCGTGGAGGACAACGTGCCGGCGGCCAGAGAGAGATTGGCACCGATCTGCACCGGCTCCGGCCCACCGCTGCCAGGGCTCACGCGGCCGAGCAAGGAGCCGGAAGAGACCGTCAGCGTGGCCTGCAGCCCGGCGGTCAGCTGGCCGACACTCGCGGCCTTGTTCACCCCGCCCTGGCCGAGGGCGACCAGATCACCCGCTGCCGGGGCAGCGGCGGGCGGCAGGGCGGTGACCGAGAATGGGGCGGTGGTGGAAGACAGCGTGCCATTAGCCAGCGCCAGGTTGGCCCCGACGGACAACGGCTCCACTCCGCCCGCACCAGCGCTGGATCGTCCGAGCAGGGTTCCCGACGAGAGGCTGATCGCCGGCTGCAGCCCGGCGGTCAGCTGGCTGACACTGGCCGCGACATTGGCTCCGCCCTGTCCCAGGGCCACGAGATCGCTCGGCGCCAGGGGATGGGCCGGGGGCAGACCGGCGACCGTGAACGGCGCCGCGAGGGAACTCAGCGTACCAGCCGTGAGCGCCAGATTTGCGCCGACATTGACCGTCTCCGGCGCCCCCGTGCCGGCGCTGGAGCGGCCCAGCAGCGTGCCGGCCGGAACGGCGAGCGCCGGCTGCAATCCGCTGGTCAACTCGGCATAGCTCACCGCGTTGTTGGCGCCGGCCTGGCCAAGCGGCACCAGATCGGTCGCCGCGGGCGGCGTGCCTGGCGGCAGGCTGGCGATCGTGAACGGCGCGATCGTGCTGGAAATCGTGCCGTTGCTGACGGCCAGGTTCGCCCCGACCGTCAGAGCCTCGATCCCGCCGGTGCCGGGGCTAGCTCGCCCCAGCACCATGCCGCTCGCAACCGCGATCTGCGGCTGCAGACCGGCAGTAAACTCCGCATAACTCACTGAGGCATCGGTACCACCCTGACCGAGCGGCACCAGATCGCCCGGCTGCGGCGCATTCGCGGGCGGCAGCCCGGCGATGCCGAGCGGCGCCGGCGTCGCCACCAGGGTACCGTTGTTCAAAACCAGATTGGCGCCCACCGCGACCGGCACCGGTGCCGACGTACCAGGCCCCGGATTGCCCAGCAGAGATTCCGGCGGCACCGCGATGGCCGGCTGCAGGCCCGCCACCAGCTGCGCTTTGGTCGTGGCGCGCAGGGTGCCGGATTGCTCGACCGCGACGAGATCGGTGTCGGCGATGCTGGTGGCGGATGGCAATTGATCTATCGTCGGCATCGGCTCAGGTCCCCATCACGATCGGATTGCCGTTCTGATCGGTGAGCGGCGTGCCGCCGGCGGTCTGCAGCGCAGCGGCCGCCACCGGCGCCGAGGACAAGGCGAGCACCGGCAGCAATACGCTGCGATTGATCGTCCTGCCGTTGGTCGTGATGATCGTCAGTGTGACCGTATAGGTGGTGCCCGCGAATCCCTGCGCGAACCACAGCACCGCGACGGTACCGT
This sequence comes from bacterium, assembly GCA_027311165.1. Classification (GTDB taxonomy): domain Bacteria; phylum Pseudomonadota; class Alphaproteobacteria; order Acetobacterales; family Acetobacteraceae; genus DAICZL01. The sequence continues at coordinate 798 of DAICZL010000217.1, read as the reverse complement.
CGGCGAGCGCGCTGTTGAGAACCAGATCGCCCGGATTGGCCGGCGCGATCACGACATCAAGATCAGCAATCGCATCTCCCGGATTGCCCAGCAGAGCCGGGGAGATGTCGAATTGATAGTCGAGTATTTCGGCCGGATCCTTGGCCGCCCAGGACAGCGGCGGCGGCGCGGCCGCGACAGTACCGCGCGGAACGGGGACGAAGGCGTCGAGCTGCACGGTGCGCGCGCTGCTCGGCCGCCAGACATGGATGGCCGGCGTCGGCATCGATCACTCCCGGAATGACATGGATGATGAAAGTCGGAGCTGGGCGGACGCAGTTTCCCCAACCCAGCGAGGGGACGAGGTGTGATGGACCGCCGGGAGCGGCGGGAACGGACTGCCGGCACATCCGGCAGTCCTCCCACCCATTGCTATTTGGTCTCGAGCGGAATGTGCGTGGCCGGGCTGGCGTCGGGCGCGACGAAATCCTTGCCGTCGTGACGCCAGTCGACCGCGACGGGCAAAGCCTGCGGTACTGCGATCCAGACCAGGGAGGGATGAAACAGACGTCCGATCTCGTGATCGGTCACAAACAGCTCGGCAACACGGCCATCGGCGATCCGTGCGTAGGTCTTCGCAGTCATGGCTCAGTACTCCACCAGCACGAGACCCGGGGCGCCGGCACCGCCCGGCCCGCTCACGTTGTACGCACCCCCGCCTCCAGCGCCGTAGCCGGTGCCGGCAAAGCCGCCGCCATCCCCCCCGCGCCCGCCCCAGCCATGGCCGGTCGAGCCGCCGCTCGCCGGATTGACGACAGT
>DAICZL010000212.1 GCA_027311165.1 bacterium | reverse complement strand
GGCGTGGGGCCAGAGGGCTCGGGGCCAGAGGGCGCCGCGGCGGCCAGGCCGAGCAGCGCGCTCAGAAATGCCGCTCGAAAATGGTGATGACGTCGCCGGGCTGCACCAGGCTCTGGCGGTTGGCCCGCGCCTCGATCGGATGGCCGCCGGTGTTGCGGATGACGGATGCCGTGTCCTCGTTGGCCCGATAGGTGAACCCGCCGGCCACGGTCACCGCGGTGACCACGCTCATGCCCGGCTGATAGGGATACTGCCCCGGCCGGCTGACCTCGCCAAGGATGAAGATCGGCCGGTAGGCGGTCACCTCGACCGAGACGCTGGGATCGCGGAACAGGCCGCGCTGCTTCAGCGCGGCGGTGATCGCGGCTTCCAGCTCGCTCGTGGTATGGCCGGCGGCCGGCACCGGGCCGAGCAGCGGCAGCGACACCGTGCCGTGATCCCCCACCCGGAATTCCCCGGTCAGCTGCTCATCGGCGAAGGTGATCACCCGCACCTGATCGCCGGCGCCCAGCCGGTACTCCGTGCCCGGCTCCTCGGCCAGCGGCGGCAGCCCGTCGGTCGGGCCGGCGCAGGCAGCGAGGCCGGACAGCAGCAGCAGGACGGCGCGGCGGAGGGGCACGATAGGATGACCTTGATCTGCCGCATGAGTGCGATGCGGGCGAGCCTGAAATGTCTCTATATCACGTCAATTCCCGCGATGATGCAACGCAAGGTTGATCGTGCGGCAACCATAAGGTAAGTTTTTGCACCCGGAACACTTCTGCCGGGCGTCCGGATTGCGGAGTTCGCGCCCGCTCATGCTGCATACGCCCGCCGAATTGTCCACCGGCCCCGAAGACGGCCGCCGCGCCCGGGCGGCGCTGATCGCGGTCGATGCCGAGGGCAGCGGCCCCCGGCTGGCCGCGCTGCTCGCCATGCTGCGCCGCGGCCGGGTCACCCTGATCGCCTGCGCCACGCTGATCCCGCTCGCCGCCAGCATCGCCGTGCTGCAGATGACCCCGCGCTACACCGCGACCGGCGCGCTGCTGTACGAGCCCAGCGCCTATGCGGTGCAGGAACTGCAGAGCATCCTGCGGGTGGACCCGACCACCGATGCGGTGATGGCGAGCCAGGTCGAGATCCTGCGCAGCCAGCGCATGGCCGGGCGGCTGGTCGAGGAGCTCGGCCTGGCCGACCGGGCGGAGTTCAACGCCGCCCTGCGCCCGCCGGGTCTGGGGGCGGGGGCGCTGGCCGCGGCCAGGCGCCTGGCGCTGCGGGCACTGGCGCAGATCGCTCCGGCGCTCGCGGCAAGGCTCGCCGCCCAGGCCGGCGCCGGCGCGTCCGAGGACCGGCTGGATGCCGTGCAGGTGGCGGTGCAGGACGCGATCGCGGTGCAGACCGTGCATGCCTCGCGCGTGCTCTCGGTCGGCTTCACCTCCGAGGACAAGGCGCTGGCGGCGCGTGCGGCCAACCGGCTGATGGCGCTGTACCTCACCGACCAGCTGGAGGCGAAGTTCGACGCGGTGCGCCAGGCCAATGGCTGGCTCGAGACCCGCACCGCGGAATTGCGGCGCGAGGTGCATGACGCCGAGGACCGGATCGCCGCCTATCGTACCCAGGCGGGGCTGGTGCAGGGGGTGCAGGCGGGGCTGGAGACCGAGCAGATCAGCCGGCGCAGCGCCGATCTTGCGGGCGCGCGCAACGACCTGGCGGCGGCCGAATCGCGGCTCGATCAGGCGCGCGGCCGCGCCGGCGCCGCCGCCCAGGCAGCGGTCGCCGCCTCCGTGGTGGGGCTGCGCGCGCATCAGGAGGAACTGGCCGGGCAGTTGCAGTCGCTGCTCGCCCGGCTCGGCCCCAACCATCCGGACGTGATCGCCCTGCGCAGCCAGGCGGCCGAGGCCGGCCGCGCGGTCGGTGCCGAGATCGCGCGGGTGGTGGCGGCGGCGGAGGCCGACGTGCGCTCGGCGCGCGCCCGCGTCGCCGCGCTGGAGGCCGCGCTGGCCGAGTCGCAGGCCCAGATGGGTCGCGACGCCCGCTCGCAGGTGCCGCTGAACGCGATGGAGCGCGAGGCGGATGCGGCCCGCAGCCTGCTGCAGACCGTGCTGGAACGCGCCCAGCAGACCGCGCAGCAGACCGTGATCGAAAAGCCCGACGCGCGGGTGATCTCCGCCGCGCTGCCGCCCGCGAGCCCGAGCGCGCCGCGCAGCCTGCTGCTGATCGGCGCCGCCGCGGCGTTCGGCCTGTGCTTCGGCCTGCTGATGACCTACCTGCTGGAACTGGCCGATACCACCTTCCGCAGCGGCGCCGATGTCCGGGCCCTGCTGGGCCAGTCCTGCCACGCCCTGGTGCCGGAGATCGGCCGGCGGGCGCTCGGCCGGCTGCGGGTCGCCGACTACGTGGTGCTGAAGCCGCTCTCGCCCTTCGCCGAGCAGATGCGCGCGCTGCGCGCCGGGCTGTGGCTCGGCCCCGACCGGCCGCAGGTGGTGGCGATCACCGCCGCGCGACCGGGCGAGGGCAAGACCACGGTCGCGATCGGGCTCGGCCGGTCGGCGGTGCTGAGCGGGGAGCGGGTGATCGCGATCGATTGCGACGTGCGCCAGCCGGCCTTCGGGCGGCTGCTGCGCGCCGATGGCGATGCCGGCATGATCGACGTGCTGCTGGGCCGCGCCGCCCTGGCCGAGGTGATCCGCCGCGACGCGCTGACCGGAATGGACTATCTGCCGGCCGGCAGCGCCGAGGCCAATTCGCTCGGCCTGTTCATGTCCGAGGCGATGCATGCCATCCTGGACGCGCTGCGCAAGGACTACGACCTGGTGCTGCTGGACGCGCCGCCGCTGCTGGCGATGACCGATGCGCGGGTGGTCGCCCGGCTGGCCGATGCCACGTTGCTGTGCGTGCGCTGGCGCGATACCCCGCACAGCATCGTGCGCAGCGCGATCGAGCTGCTGGGCGAGGCGCACGCCCTGCTGGCCGGGATCGCGTTGACGCGGGTGGACGCGCGGGTGCATGTGCGCTCCGGCTTCGCGGATGCCGAAATCTATCATCCCCGTTACGGCGGGTATTTCCGGGACTGACCGATGGCACGGCGCTACCTGGTGACCGGCGGCGCCGGCTATGTCGGCAGCCACCTGGTGGCGGCGCTCTGCGACCGCGGCGAGGAGGTCGTGGTGCTCGACGACCTGCGCCAGGGCCATCGCGAGGCGCTGCCGGCCGGGCTGCGCCTGGTGGTGGCGCCGCTGTCGGACGCGGCGGCGCTGGAGGGGCTGCTGGCGGAAGGCGGCTGGCACGCGGTGTTCCATTTCGCCGCCCGCTCCCTGGTGGGCGAGAGCATGCGCGATCCGTTTCCCTATCTGCTGGGCAACGCCGCCGACGGGATGCGGCTGATCGAGGCCTGTCTCCGCCATGGGGTCCGCCGCTTCGTGTTCTCCTCCACCGCCAATCTGTTCGGCGCCGGCGATGGCGCGCCGATCGGCGAGGACGCGCCGCTCGCGCCCAGCTCGCCCTATGGCGAGGGCAAGCTCACCATCGAGCGCGCCCTGCTCTGGGCCGACCGCCTGTATGGGCTGCGCAGCGCCTGCCTGCGCTATTTCAACGCCGCCGGCGCCGATCCCGCGGGCCGGCTGGGCGAGGACCACCGGCCGGAGACGCATCTGGTGCCCCTTGCGATCGATGCCGCGCTGGGCCGCCGCCCGCCGATCGAGGTGTTCGGAACCGACTATCCCACGCCCGACGGCACGTGCATCCGCGATTATGTCCACGTGACCGATCTGGCCGAGGCGCATCTCTGCGCGCTCGCGCGGCTCGAGCAGGGCAGCGTGACCTACAACCTGGGCAATGGCAGCGGCCATTCGGTGCTGGAGGTGCTCGGCGCGGTCGAGGCGGTGACCGGGCGTGCCGTGCCGCGGGTGCTGGCGCCACGCCGGCCCGGCGATCCGGCGGTGCTGGTGGCCTGCGCGCGGCGCATCCGCGAGGAAGCCGGCTGGACCCCGCGCTTCGCCGCGCTGGAGCAGATCGTGCGCACCGCGGCGGCCTGGCGGGCGGCGCATCCGCAGGGC
>DAICZL010000204.1 GCA_027311165.1 bacterium | reverse complement strand
GCCAACCCCCGAACGGCCGATCCTGGACCGGCCGTTCCGGGACTCGCCGTTTCGGGACTCGCCGTTTCGGGATTCGCCGTTTCGGGGCTTGGGCGTGCCTTCACGAAGGTGAGGCGCCGATCGGGTCGCCTGGCGTCACGGCGTGGGCGTGCTGCGCGGCAGCCTTCCCTCGATCGGATAGGCCGGATCGTTGTAGCCGGGGGTCGAGGGATGGCCGGGGGCCACCAGCCGGTCCACCAGCGCCTCGTCCTCGGCGGTGAAGCGGTAGGACAGGGTGCCGGCATAGTCCTGCCACTGCGCCTCGGTGCGCGGGCCGCCGATCGCCGCGGTGACCAGCCGGTTGTTCAGCACCCAGGCGAAGGCGAACTGCCCCGGGGTGATTCCGCGCGCAGCGGCGTGGCGGGCGATTTCCTGGGCGATCGCCAGGCTCTCCTCGCGCCATTCGGTCTCCAGCATCCGCTTGTCCTGGCGCCCGGCGCGGCTGCCTTCGGGCGGCGGCGCGCCGGGGGCGTATTTACCGGTCAGCAGCCCGCGCGCCAGCGGGCTGTAGGGCACCACCCCGAGGCCGAGATGGGCGCAGGCGGGCAGGTGCTCGACCTCCGGCATCCGGTTCATGGCATTGTAATAAGGCTGGCTCACCACCGGACGATCGATGCCCGCGAGGTCGCACAGCCGGCAGATCTCGGCCACCCGCCAGCCGCGGAAATTCGACACGCCGAAATAGCGGATCTTGCCGGCGCGCAGCAGGTCGGCGAGCCAGTGCACCGTTTCCTCGAGCGGGGTGGTGTGATCCTCGCGGTGCAAATAGAGGATGTCGATCACCTCGGTATCCAGCCGCCGCAGGCTCGCTTCCACCGCGCGCTGGGCGTGCCGGCGCGACAGGCCGCGGGCATTGGGCCCCGTGCCGGTCGCATTGCCGAGCTTGGTGGCGAGCACCCACCAGTCCCGGTTGGCGGCGATCGCCCGGCCGACGATCTCCTCGGACACGCCATCGGTATAGACATCGGCGGTGTCGATGAAGTTGATCCCCTGCTCCTGCGCCTGGGCGATGATCCGCGCGGCGATCGCCCCGTCGGTGGCGCCGCCGAACATCATGGTGCCGAGGCAGAGCGGCGAGACTTTCAGACCGCTGCGCCCGAGGGTACGATAATCCATTCCGGTTTCCTGACTTTCTGCTGCATCGCGTTGATAGCCGCCCCCGGGGACGCTGTCGCTTGCGGGGCCGACCCGGGGGTCAGATCGCGGCTCGGACGGCGATGCGGAAGGGGCGCACCTCGATCCGCTGCCAGACACCGCCGGTGACATAAGGATCCTGGGCGAGCCAGGCATCGAGATCGGCGCGGGTCGGGAAATCCACGATCGCGGCCGAGCCGATCATCACCTCGGCATCGTCGAGAATGGCCCAGCCCAGCACCACCTCTCCGCGCTCGACCATCGGCATGATCCTGGCCAGATGGGCGTTGCGGGCGGCACCCCGCCGCGCTTCGGCCGCGGGGTCGGTTCCGTCATAGGCGAGCACCAGGAATTGCGACATCGGACGGATCCTCGGGGTGATGGACAGACGCGCCGGGCGGGATCTCGGCGGGGTCTGTCCGGCCGCGCCGCGCCCGAAGGGCAGGGCGGCGACCGGCATGAAGCAGCCGTCAGGAACACCGCCCATGGTCCGATCACAGC
>DAICZL010000200.1 GCA_027311165.1 bacterium | reverse complement strand
CCGGCGCGGCTAGGCCGCCGCGGGGTGGTCAGGGTCCACATCGCGGTCTCGTCGAGAGTGTTGCAACCCGGACGAATGACGATCCACCCCGGCTGGCCAGCCCCCCGGCATTCATACCGTCGGCGTTTCGAGACAGGTTCTCAGCTGATCAAATAAATGAACATTCCGCGATGCGTTCCGAAAAATCCATATCGGTCCCGCCGGACGGGTTTCGCTGCGGAAACCGATCGCCTAGGCTGATCCTGAAACAGGGAGCGTATCCGATGCGGGCCTCGAAACTGCTGTGTCTTTCCGTCGCCGCAGTGATCAGTGCCTCACCGGCAGTGGCCGCGAGCATCGCACAGCAATGGCAGGGTGCGGGCTTTACCGATTCGGGCCTGATCTGGCCCGACATCGCAGGCGCGGTCAGCGGTAATTATATCGTGGAGATGGTGAATAACGCCATGCGTATCTACGAGAAGAAAACCGGCGCCGTCCTGACCCCCGCCACCGGCGGATCCTTGATGGCGGCAAGCGGCTATAATCCGCGCGTTGTGTTCGATCCGCTTTCCAGACGCTGGTATGCCGTCTCTCGCAGCACGGTGTATTCCGGCTTTACCACCAACGAGATCTACTACAGCAAGTCGGGATCCGCCGATCCGACCAAGCCCTGGCGCAGTTCCTGGTGGATGAGCAGCGGGGTGAACACGCCGCAGCCAGTGCAGGCCGCCTTCACCTCGCTCTCCGTGAGCGGCGGTGCCGCGACGATCGGGGTGATCAACGACGACGGGTTCGGCGCACAGGTCTCCACCTCGCTCTACTCGATCCGCACGCAGGACACCCCGGTCTATCCGCTGAACCCCAAATGCGCCTTTCATGGCTGCATCGACCAGGTCGCCAGCAATCTCACCTCCTTCGACACTCTGCCCTTCGGCACCGCCGGCTATCTGCCGCAAGGCATCAGTACCGGAACGGCCGGCACGACCACCACGCTCCTCGCCTTCGACAATACCAACCCGGCCGGCGACAGCCTGATCGCCGAGACCATTGCCAACACGAATAGTGCGCGGGGCGCCGTATTGTCGGGTCCCACGGGGATCGTCACCGCCTATGGCGGCACGCCCAATCCCGGGCGCCAGCCGGCCGGCCCCACCTACCTCTACAATACCGGCACTTCAGCGATCACCGCGGGAGTGTTCGAGGTAGCCGGCCTCGCCTATTTCGCCCGCACCATCGCCAATGGCACCGATGACGCCATCGCCTGGGGCATCTTCGATGTGGCCAGCGGGGCTCTGGTCGCGCAGGGGCTGATCGCGACCGCCGGAATGGATTATTCCTATCCCTCGGTCGCCGCCGACGCGGCCGGAACCTTCGTGATCGGCTTCAACGGCTCGGGCCCCTCGGCCGGGCAGAATCTGAGCGCCTATGCCGCCGTCTGCACGCATACGGCCAGCGCGACGAGCTGCAACCCGCCGATGCTGATCGCCGCCGGTTCCTCCCCCGGCTATAAGCTGCAATCCAATCTCTGCGGCTTCGGCCCGGCCATCTGCGTGGCCTGGGGCCAGTACAGCGTGACGGTGCAGGACCCGGCCATCCCCGGCTCTTTCTGGCTGTTCCAGGAGGTGCCGGTGCCCGATCCGGTCTGGGGCACCGCCTGGGGCACCGTGATCACCCGGCTTGCCACCCCCTAGGTTCCCGATTCCGAAATTCGCAGCATCGAAATGTGGTCGGAACCGGGACACCAGCTCTTTGTTTTCAGTGGCCTGCTGATCCCCGAACTTCGCGGTGAGGAACCGCGAACTTCGAGGGCAGGACACTCGAGCAACATCCGATCAGAGGGAATCATCTGATCGGATAAAGTTGCTCGGTAAAACAAAGAGCAAGAGCGGTGGCCGATCGTCCATCAGACCGGGCACCGCTCTATTAGGCTGCTGAAAAAATCCTCCGGAACTGCGCCGAATCAACGAAAGAAAGCGGATCGACTGGCGCCACCGGTCTTTCGTGCCAAATATGGGACCGGTGCGAAGCATCGTTGCGTCGCCGCACGCCCAAATGCCCTTTTCAGCAGACTGCCAAAGCGCGATCGGAACCGGTTCGATCGGATTTGCGGTCCGCTCAAACTCCGGCCATTTGTTCTGGCGAGCAATTTATCGCGGTTGAAGTCAGTCTGCTGCGATCGTGCTCCGGAGGCTGCGGATCGCACCGCTTCCCGCCGCCGCGCCATCGCCGAGCGGCCGGTCCCCGGGGACGTGGGAGAGACCCCTCGGCGACGGCCGGGGGGTTCCTCAGCAAAAGGAGCGCCGGCGACGCCGCTGCGCGGGTAACCGTTCGGCGACGCCGCTGCGCGGATCATCGTCTCAGCGACGCCGCTGCGCGGCGATGTAACTGCGGTTCCAGGTGGGCGTCACCAGCAGCTCGTTGATGCACACATGCGCGGGCAGGCAGGCGATCATCCTGATCAGCTCGGCACAGTCGCCCGGCTGCAGCATCCGCGCCCGCGTCTCGGCATCCAGCTTCACCGGGCGCTGGTCCAGGATCGGGGTCGCGACCTCGCCCGGGCACAGCGCGGTGGAACGGATGCCGTGGGCGCATTCCTCCATGTTGATGCTGTGGCTCATCGCCACCACGCCATGCTTGGCCGCGGTATAGGCGGGCCCGCTCAGCGGTCCGACGAAGCGGCCGGCCATCGAGGCGGTGTGGATCAGCAGCCCGCCGCCCTGGGCGCGCATCGCCGGAAGCACGGCCGCGACGCAGTAGAACGCACTGGCCAGGTTGCCGCCGATCACCTGGTCGCTGCCCTCGGGCGACAGGCTCGCCCAGTCACGCGCGAGGATGTTCAGACCGGCATTGTTGACCAGGATGTCGATCCGCCCCAGCTGCTCCAGGATGCGCCCGGCGATGGCGCCGGCGGTCTGCGCCAGCGAGAGATCGCCCGGCTCGACCAGTACCGAACCGCCGATCGCCGCGGCCACCTCGCGCAGCTTCGCCTCGCGCCGGCCGGTCAGCACCAAGCTCGCCCCCTCGGCGGCCAGCGCATGCGCCGCCGCCTCGCCGATGCCGCTGCCGGCCCCGGTGACCCAGGCGATGCTGCCATCGAGCTTGCCCATGCGCGAAACCCCTCCCCACGATGTCCGCCCCGTCGCCCGGGGCTTGGGGGATCATAGCCCGAAGCTACGGGATGTGCGGA
>DAICZL010000188.1 GCA_027311165.1 bacterium | reverse complement strand
CTCCTCCAGCGCCACCGTGCCGAAGCCGAGCGGCGGCGGCACCTGCGCCAGCAGCGCACCCACCGCAGCCACGGGCAGAGCCCAGCCCTAGCCCGCGATCGCCGCGCCCGCCGGCTGCCGCACCAGCCCGGGCCGGTTGCCGAGGGCGTAGAGCCGGTATTCGGGCAAGGTGAGGGCCTCGCGCAGCAGCCGCCCGCCCAGCGCGGTCACCTGTGGATTGAGCGGCAGCCCCGACATATGCGCGCCGATGCAGAACAGCGCCATCTCCTCGGCCCCCAGCGGATCCGCGGCCATCGGGGGCGGCAGCGGATCCTGCGTCGCCCCGGCGCGATCGGTGGCGGCGCGGTGCAGCCCATCGGCGATCGGGGCCAGTCTTCCCTCCGACCAGGCGGGTCCCACCAAGGTGACACCGACCGGCAGCCCGTCCGCACCGAAGCCCGCCGGCACCGCGATCGCCGCCAGATCGCAGAGATTGACGAAGTTGGTGTAGGTGCCCAGCCGCGCATTGGGGCCGATGCCGTCGGCGGCGAGTTCGTCGAGCGTCGGGCAGAACGGCGCGGTGGGCAGCAGCAACGCATCGATCCCGGCGAAGATCCGGCTTGCCTGGCGGCGGGTCTCGGCCAGCAGATGGAAGGCGTCGAACGCATCCACCGTGCGCCGGTCGAGCCCCGAGAGCAGGATGGCGCGGGTGATCGGGTGCAGCGCCTCCGGCATCTCCAGCATCCGGCGCAGCGCGGCGGTGCGCTCGGCGACCCAGGGGCCTTCGTACAGTAGCCGCGCCAGGCGCAGGAACGGGCCGAGATCGACCGTCTCGACATGGCCGAAGCGGGCGGCAGCGACCTCGTACTGCGCCGCCACGGCCGGATCGCACAGCCGGGAGGCGTCGACCACGCCGATGCGCGGCTCGGGCGCGGCCGCGGCGCGTCGCAGATGCACGAACGGCGCCGGACGGGAATACGGGTCCTCGGGATCGTAGCCGGCGATCACCCGCTGCACCGCCAGCGCCTCGTCCACGCTGCGGGCGAACACCGAAATGGTATCGATCGACCGGCAGGCCGGCACCATGCCTCGGGCGGAAACGCTGCCGATGGTGCCCTTCAGCCCGACGATGTTGCCGAAGGCCGCCGGCACCCTGCCCGACCCGGCGGTGTCGGTGCCGAGCGCGAAGCGGGCGATGCCGGCGGCGACCACCACCGCCGAACCCGAGGACGATCCCCCCGGCACGCGCGCCGGGTCGAACACGTTGCGCGGCACGCCAAAGGGGCTGCGCACCCCCACCAGACCGGTTGCGAACTGATCGAGATTTGTCTTGCCGAGCAGCAGCGCCCCCTCGTCCAGCAGACGCTGCACCGCCGGGGCGCTGGCCTCGGGCCGGTAGGCGAAGGCGGGACAGCCGGCGGTGGTCGGCAGGCCGGCGACGTCGATATTGTCCTTGACCGCGAAGGGCACGCCCCAGAGCCGGCGCCCGCAGGGGCCTTCGGCCGCGAGTTCCCGCGCGCGGTACAGGATCGCCTCGTCGGGCAGGCGGCCGATCCAGATGGCCGGATCGCCATGGGCCTGGTCGGCGGCGAGCGCGGCGGTGGCGGCGGCGAGGGGGTCGTGGGGATCATCGTGCCTATTGGATGTTCGACATGCCCAGCAAAGCGCCACCGGGATCACGGCGGCGCGACAGTGTGTGCCCGCGTCTCCCGCGCCTCAAGCCCGAAGCCACCGCCACGGGCTGGCACGGTGATTGCCTGCCTCAAAACCCTACCGGTGATCCGAATGGAGGAATCATGTCCCTGATCATGCGCGCCACGCGTCGGCAGATGCTGCACGGGCTCGGCGCATCGGGCCTCGCGCTCGCCGCCGGACTGCGCCCGCGCCCGGCCCGCGCCGGCGAGCTGGTGGTGGGTTTCATCTATGTCGGGCCGAAGGACGATTACGGCTACAACCAGGCCCATGCCGAGGCGGCGGCGATCCTGAAGACCATGCCCGGCGTTAAGATCCTGGAAGAGGAGAAGGTGCCGGAAACCGACGATGTCGAGAAGACCATGGAGAGCATGATCGAACTCGACGGCGCCAGCCTGCTGTTTCCGACCAGCTTCGGCTATTTCGATCCCTACATGCTGCGCATGGCGAAGAAGTACAAGGATGTGCAGTTCCGTCACTGCGGCGGGCTGTGGTCCAAGGACAAGCACCCGATGAACGCCGGCAGCTATTTCGGCTATATCGGCATGGGCCAGTATCTGAACGGTATCGTGGCCGGCCACACGACCAAGACCAAAAAGCTGGGCTTCATCGCGGCCAAGCCGATCCCGCAGGTACTGATCAACGTCAACAGCTTCGCCCTCGGCGCGCGCTCGGTCGATCCGTCGATCACCACCCAGGTGATCTTCACCGGCGACTGGTCGATGCCGGTGAAGGAGGCCGAGGCCACCAATGGCCTCGCCGACCAGGGGATCGATGTCGTCACCTGCCACGTGGACGGGCCGAAGGTGGTGGTGGAGACCGCCGAGCATCGCGGCATGTACACCTGCGGCTACCATGCCAACCAGGCGAAGCTCGCGCCCAAGGGCTATCTGACCGGGGCGGAGTGGAACTGGATCACCGTCTACAAGATGTTCGTCGAGGACGTGCAGTCCGGCAGGCCCGTGCCCAATTTCGTCCGCGGCGGTCTGGCCGAGGGCTTCGTGAAGATGTCGCCCTACGGGCCCGCCGTGTCCGAGACGGCGCGCAGCCATGCCGACGCAGTCAAGGCCGAGATCATGAAGGGCGGCTACTCGGTCTTCAAAGGTCCGCTGAAGGACAACAAGGGCAACCAGGTGATCGCCGCAGGCGCCGCCTATCCGGAGACGGCGATCCAGATCGAGTCGATGAATTATCTGGTGGACGGCGTCGCCGGCTCGCTGTCGTGACCGCGCGGGGATGACGGCGATCTCCGCCAGCGCCGGCGCCGCATCGATCACGGTGCCGTCCGGCCTTGCGCCCGACCGGACCTATCCGGCGCGGCGGGCGCTGGAAGCGGTGGGGATTCCGCTGGCGGCGCTGGTGATCGCGTTCGTGGCGTTCTCGATCTTCCTGCTGGCACTCGGCAAGAGCCCGTCCGACTTCGCGCTGCTGGTCTGGAAGGGTGCGTTCGGCAGCTGGTTCTCGGTGCAGAACACGCTGCAGCGCGCCGCGCCCTTGCTGCTGACCGCGCTGTGCGTCGCCCTGCCCGCCCAGCTGGGCCTGGTGATCATCGGCGGCGAGGGTGCGGTGGTACTGGGCGGGCTCGCCGCGACGGTGGTGGCATTGCCGCTGTCCGGCGCGCCGCCGGTGCTGGTGCAGATCGCGATGGCGATCGCCGGGGCGGCGATGGGGGCGGTGTGGATCGGCATCGCCGGAGCGTTGCGGGCGCTGCGCGGGGTGAACGAGACGATCTCCAGCCTGCTGCTGGCCTATATCGGCCTCGCGCTGTTCAATCACCTGGTGGAAGGCCCGCTGCGCGATCCGGCCAGCCTGAACAAGCCCTCCACCTGGGGCATCGGCGAGGCGAACATGATGGCCGCCCTGCCCGGCACCGAGCTGCATCCGGGGCTGCTGGTGGGCGCGATCGCCTGCGTGCTGTGCTGGGTGCTGATCTCCCGCACCTCCGTGGGGTTCGCGGCACGGGTCACCGGCGGCAATCTGCGGGCGGCGCAGTTGCAGGGGCTGAAAGTGGCGCGGCTGGTGATCGCCGCCTGCGCGCTGGGCGGCGCGTTCGCCGGGCTGGCAGGGATGATCGAGGTGGCGGCGGTGCATGGCCGCGCCAATGCCTCGCTGGCCGCCGGCTACGGCTATACCGGCGTGCTGATCGCCTTTCTGGCGCGGCATAATCCGATCGCGATCATGCCGATGGCGGTGCTGCTGGGCGGCATCGGCGCCGCCGGCGGCCTGTTGCAGCGGCGCATGGGCCTGCCGGATGCCACGGTGCTGCTGCTGGAGGGCTTCATCTTCGTCGCCATCCTGGCGAGCGAGACCCTGTATGGCCGCATCCTGTGGTTCCAGCCGCGGGAGCGGCGGGCATGACCGGCGGGGCGCTCACCACCGTGGCGATCGCCATGCTGGGCGGATCGCTGCGCGTCAGCACGCCATTCCTGTTCGTCAGCCTGGGCGAGTGCCTGACCGAGAAATCCGGCCGCATCAATCTGGGTAACGAGGGCGCGCTGGTGCTGGGCGCGATGGTTGCCTATGCCACGTCCTACCAGACCGCCAGCCCCTGGGCGGGGGTGCTGGCCGGGGCGCTGGCCGGAGCACTGCTGGGCGCGCTGCACGGCACGGTCTGTTCGCTGGCGCGGGTCAACGATGTGGCCATGGGCATCGCCATCATGCTGGCCGGGTCGGGGCTGGCCTTTTTCTTCGGCAAACCCTACGTGCAGCCCTCCGCCCCGCATCTGCCCACGCTGCCGCTGGGGTTCTGGTCGGACCTGCCGCAGGTGCGCAGCGCGCTCGATGTCAGCCCGCTGTTCTTCGCCGGCGTGCTGGCGGCGATCGCACTGCACTGGCTGTTCCGCACCACGCGCATCGGCCTGCGGATCCGCATCGTCGGCGACAGCGAGGACGCGGCCCGGGCGCTGGGTCTGCCGATCGACCGGATCCGCCTGGTGGCGACGGCCGTGGGCAGCGGCCTGGCCGGCGTGGGCGGGGCGTTCCTGTCGCTGGTCTATCCCGGCAGCTGGAACGAAGGGCTGTCCTCGGGCCAGGGCCTGATGGCGGTGGCGCTGGTGGTGTTCGCGCGCTGGAACCCGCTGGTCTGCATCGCCGCCGCCCTGCTGTTCGGCGCGGCCGGCGCGCTGGGCCCCAGCCTGCAGACCGTGGGGGTCACGCAGGGCTATTATCTGTTCTATGCGGCGCCCTATGTGGTGACGCTGGCGATCCTGGTGCTGACCGTAGCGCCGGGCCGGTCGTTGCGCGGGATGCCTGGCGAGCTGTCGCTGGGAAAATGAAGTCCAGGACCCGGCCCTGGCATTCCTTGAAGGTGAGACTCCATGAATGGCTTGGGCGGCCTGAACAAATCCCCGAACGGCGTGGTTCTGGGCCTGGTGCAGATGCAGTTGCCCGTGGTGGCGACGCCGGCGGATCTGGCCCGCCAGACCGGACGCATCGTCGAGATGGTGGCCAAGGCCCGGCGCAACATGCCGGGCCTCGATCTGGTGGTGTTCCCCGAATACGCCCTGCACGGCCTGTCGATGGATACGAGCCCCGCCATCCTGTGCCGGCTGGACGGGCCGGAGGTGGCCGCCTTCCGCCAGGCCTGCATCGACAACACGGTGTGGGGCTGCTTATCGATCATGGAGTACAACCCGCACGGCAACCCATATAATTCCGGGATCATCATCTCCGACACGGGCGAGCTCAGGCTCTATTACCGCAAGCTCCATCCCTGGGTCCCGGTCGAGCCGTGGGAGCCGGGCGATCTCGGCATTCCGGTGATCGAGGGCCCCAAAGGAGCGAAGCTCGCGCTGATCATCTGCCATGACGGAATGTTCCCCGAGATGGCGCGGGAGGCCGCCTACAAGGGTGCCGAAATCATGCTGCGCACCGCCGGCTACACCGCGCCGATCCGGGAGAGCTGGCGCTTCACCAACCAGTCCAACGCGTTCTGCAATCTGATGGTGACGGCCAGTGTGTGCATGTGCGGCTCCGATGGCAGTTTCGATTCGATGGGCGAGGCGATGGTGGTGAATTTCGACGGCAGCATCATCGCCCACGCCACCACCGGCCGGCCCGACGAGATCCTCACCGCCGAGGTGCGTCCCGACCTGGTGCGCGAGGCCCGCGCCCATTGGGGGGTGGAGAACAACATCTATCAGCTCGGCCATCGCGGCTTCTCGGCGGTGAAGGGCGGCGCCGGCGACTGCCCCTATACCTACATGCGCGATCTGCTGGCCGGTCGCTACCGTCTGCCCTGGGAGGACGCCGTGCGGGTCACCGACGGCACCTCCTGCGGCCTGCCGCCCCCTACCCGCGAGTACGGACCGAAGCGGCAGGACGCCGCGGAATGACCGTCGCCGCCGACCCCTATCCCTGGCCGTTCGACGGCGACCTGCGCCCGGCCAACACGGCGCTGATCGTGATCGACATGCAGACCGATTTCTGCGGC
>DAICZL010000180.1 GCA_027311165.1 bacterium | reverse complement strand
CCCGCAGCCATCCCCGCAGGCGGTGATGACTTGACGCCGGACGGTCGCGGGAGAAGCGTTGTCGGCATGAACGACATCACATCCGCCGAAGCGCTGCACCACACGCTGCTGACCCTCGATTCCCATATCGACATTCCCTGGCCCGACGGCCCGGACCCTTTCACCGACGGGCCCAGGCGGGTCGACCTGCCCAAGATGCGCCGCGGCGGCGTCTCGGCCGGGGTGTTCATCGCCTATCTGCCGCAAGGCCGGCGCAGTCCGGTGGACGAGCAGGCCGCCTTCGACCGTGCCATGGCCATGCTGTACGCGATCGCCGCCATGGCCGGCACCCATGACGGGATCACCGCCAGGCTGACCAGCACGGCCGATGAGGTCGAGGCCGCCAGGCGCGACGGCGCGCTGGCGGTGATGATGGCGGTGGAGAACGGCCACGCCACCGGCACCGATCTGTCGCGCCTGCGCCGCTTTCGTGAACGCGGCGCGCGCTATCTGACGCTGACCCATAACGGCCATAATGCGCTGGCCGATGCCGCGATCCCCCGCGCCGATCTCGGCGATGCGCCGGCCGAGCATGGCGGGCTCTCCCCGCTCGGGCGGCAGGCGATCGCCGCGCTCAACGCGCTCGGCATGCTGGTCGATGTCTCCCACGCCGCGAAATCCACCATGCTGCAGGCGGCCTTGCTGTCGCGCACCCCGGTGGTTGCCACGCATTCCTGCATGCGCGCGCTGTGCGATCATCCCCGCAACCTCGATGACGAGCAGCTGGACGTGCTGCGCGACACCGGCGGGGTGGTGCAGGTGACCGCGTTGCCGGCCTTCATCCGTCCGCAGGGCAAGGAAAGCGCCGTGGGACTGGCCGATTTCGCCGACCACATCGACTATGCGGTGCGCCGGATCGGCATCGCCCATGTCGGCATCGGCTCGGATTTCGATGGCGGGGGCGGCTTCGCCGGCTGGCACGATGCCGGCGAGAGCGCCAATGTCACCGCCGAGCTGGTTCGCCGCGGCTATGGCCGGTCGGAACTGGCATTGCTGTGGGGCGGCAATTTCCTGCGCCTGCTGCGCCGGGCCGAGCAGGTAGCGGAATGATCCGCCCGGTGCTGCTGCCGGACGGGCGCGCGGTGCCGGTCCTGGGCCAGGGCACCTGGCACATGGGCGAGCGGCGCGAGGCCGCGCGTGCCGAGGCCGATGCGCTGCGCCTGGGCATCGATCTCGGCATGACCCTGATCGATACCGCCGAGATGTATGGCGAGGGCGGCGCGGAACAGGTGGTGGGCGCGGCCATCGCCGGCCAGCGCGACCGGGTGTTCCTGGTCTCGAAGGTCTATCCGCACAATGCGACGCGCACCGGCATTCCGGCGGCCTGCGCGCGCAGCCTGAAGCGGCTGGGAACCGACCGGATCGATCTGTATCTGCTGCACTGGCGCGGATCCCATCCGCTGGCCGAGACGGTGGCCGGGTTCGAGGCTCTGCGGGCCGAGGGCCGGATCGGCGCCTGGGGCGTGTCGAATTTCGATGTCGACGATCTGCAGGAACTGCCGCCGGGCGTGGCCACCGACCAGGTGCTCTACCATCCCGACGCGCGGGGGATCGAATTCGATCTGCTGCCCCTCTGCGCGCGAAGCGGCCTGCCGGTGATGGCCTATTCGCCGGTGGGCCAGGGCGGGGCGCTGCTGCGCTCGAAGGCGCTGGCGCAGGTGGCGGCCCGCCATGGCGTCACCCCGGCACAGGTGGCGATCGCCTGGGGGCTGCGCTGGCCGGGCGTGATCTCGATTCCCAAGGCGGTGAACCCCGCGCATGTGCGGGAGAATGCGGCGGCGGCGCTCGTGCTCGACGAGGCGGATCTGGCGGCGATCGATGCGGTGCACGCCCCGCCGCGGCGCAAGCGGGCACTGGAGATGCTGTGAAGTCGATCCCAGGCGCGTCCGTGAAGCCGGAGGCAGGGGGCGCGGGGGTCGCCGCCGCGCGATCGCCCGGCCCCTCGCCTCAGGCAGCAGGGGGATCGCGCCTTCCCATGCGCCCTGCGGGCGGCCGGCGGATCACATCATGCCCATCGGCCCGGCCATCGCCTGGTCGATCGCCTCGCGCTGTTGCGCCGACAGCACGGCATAGAGCGGCTTCACCGCGGTCTCCATCCTGCCGAGCATCGCCAGGCGCGCGGACATCATCTTCTGCTCCGCGGCGAGATGATCAGGCAGACCGACCGCCATGCCGCCCTTCATCATGTCGTCGTGCATGGCCTTCATCGCCGCGGCATTCGCGCGCATCGTCTCGGCGAATACGCTCCAGGGCTGGGCCTGCGCGTCGGTGATCTTCAGCTCCGCCTTCAGATAGGCGATGCGGCCCTCGACATGTTCGAACGGCATTCCCATCCCGCCATGTCCTGCCATCCGCTCCATCATGCCCGCGCCCATCATGCCCGCGCCCATCGGCCCCGCGCCCATCGGCCCCGTGCCCATCGGCCCCGTGCCCATCGGCATCGGGCGCCCGCCCTCGGCACTGCGCCCCGATGGCGGCATGCCCTCGCAGGGCGACATCATCATCTGGTCCTTGGCGGGTTGCGGATCCGCCGTCTGTGCCTGTGCGAGCGCCATCGACCCCGAGAGGGTGACGGCAACGAGCCAGAGCCGCGTGCTTGTCCGGGTCATGATCGCTCCTGTGTCCGAGCCCGCAATCGGGGCGGGATCCGAGACTAGCGATCTCGGCGCGCCGGCAGAAGCGACGGAAAATACTCAGGCCGGTGGATGCGCCATGCCCGGTACCGGGCGCCCGGCGCCCGCGCTCAGCTGGTGATGTCGTGCAGGGCGCGAAACGCCTTCAGCAGCACCCGCGCATCGAACTTGCCCTGGTAGACGGCGGGCGGCTTCTTGTGCAGCCCGAGCAGCCCGTAGACGGCGCACTGGGCCGACCGGATCGAGTATTCCACGGTGAACACCACGTCGTCGGGCAGTTCGCAGAACTGTCCGATAAAGGCCAGATTGCGCGAGCCTTCGGGAAGCACCTCTGGCCGGTCGCCTTTCTCGCGCGGGAGAAACTGGCTGGTGATGAAGGGCATCATGCACGGGATGCAGATGCAGGCGCCGAGAATTGCGTCGGCTTCGGCCCCGATCCGCAGATGGCCCAGGATCTCGGTCATGATCTCGTGGCCGGAGCATGCGGCCATCGGCTTCTTGACGAAGTCGCCCGGCCGATCGACCGCGAGGCCATAGCCCCAGAACACCTGCACGTTTTCGGGTTGGCCGATGAAATGCGGCTGGTGCGGCAGGACGATCGAGGCGAGCCAGGCCGAGTCCGGAAAGGTGATCAGGCCGCCTTCGCCCGGCACGTTGCCGGTCAGGTCGCGGACCAGGCGGAAGAAGGTGGGATCGTGCAATGTGGTGGTGAAGGACACCCATCTGGACTGCTCGACATGATCGGCGAACACCCCCGGCCGGCCCGAATTCGGCCGTCCGGCGGCGATCGATTCCCAGAGCGTCCAGGCCCCGCCATCCTGTTTCGTTCCGGGCTTGGGTGCGCTGAGCATGGTGCCGAGGCTCGATGCCTCGGTCATCGATCCGAGCGTCACCATGACATAGTCGCGCGGGCTGACCGCGATGCGGTCCTCCGATCCGGACCGCTCGAGCAGGATGTGCTCGACCGTCCTGTCCGTGCCGTGTGCCGCGAAGCCGAGACCTCTCACGCGGGTGTCGAGCGCGAATCTGACCCCGCGCTGGCTCAGCCAGAGATGGAGCGGACGCACCAGGGAGTCATACTGGTTATAGACCGTGCGCATGATGCCGCGCAGCCGGCTGAACCCCTCCACCATGTGCGCGAAGCGCGCCAGGTAGCGCTTGAACTCCACCGCGCCGTGCCAGGGCTGGAAGGCGAAGGTGGTGCACCACATGAACCAGAAGTCGGTCTTGAAGAACGCGGCATCGAACTGCTCGGCGATGCTGCTGCGGCCGAGCAGGAACTCGGGTTCGAGCACCAGGCGCTCGATGGTCAGGACATGTCCCTCGCTCAGTCCGAATTTCGGGGCGGTCTGGCGATGGCCGTCGCGGAACAGGCGCGATTTGGACGCCGTCTTCATGGTCTCGTTCCAGCGGAACGTCTCCTGCGTCACCGTTTCGCTCCCGTCGAGGGTCGGGATCGAGTCGAACAGGGCGAAGGTGCAGAGATACTTGCTCTCCAGCATCCGTCCGCCGCGCAGGACATATCCCTCCTCGGCGGAGCCGGCGCCATCGAGGCTGCCGCCGATCCTGTCGGATTCCTCGAAGATCGTGATGTTCTGCCCGAATACGTCGCCATCGCGGATCATGAAGGCCGCCGCCGCCATGGCCGCGATACCCCCGCCCACCATGTAGACCTGCGGCGCCGAACGGGCTTCCGCCGCGAGGGGAGGGGCGAGATCCGAGCGGGCCATGTGGCTACTCCCTGCATCGCTGACGACCGGTGGGCGAAGGAGGCTCCGCCACTCCCCCAGGATATTTACGCGGTTTCGCAGCGGAAGCATCGGAAACTACTCAGCCGCCGCCCTGGACAGGCGGATCGGTGCCGATCGCCCCTGCCGCCCCCCCCTGCACTCCGCCGAGACCGTGGCGGCGAGCGCCAGACGCGCGAGCGCCGGCAATGATTTCGCGCCGGAGGTCTTCATGATCGCCGCGCGGTGGTTCTCGACGGTGCGCTGGCTGATGCCGAGATCGGCGGCGATGTTCTTGCTGGGATGACCGGCGAGCACCAGGTCCATGACCTGGTGC
>DAICZL010000165.1 GCA_027311165.1 bacterium | reverse complement strand
GCCCTGGCCGGGCTGGGCGCCGGGCTGGAGACGAGGCGGCAGGGACGCCAGACGGTCTATCGTGTGCGCGTCGGCCCGTTCACCGATGCCGCCGCCGCCGATGACGCGCTGGCGCGGGCCGCCGCTGCAGGGGTCAGCGATGCGCGGATCGTGGCGGAGTAGCGTGTCCCGCGGCGCCGGTCGGCGGACCTCCGGCGGGTGGGGGGGCGGTTGAGCCATGACGCAATCACGCCCAGGCTTCGCCCAGGCTTCGTCCGCGCCTGCCAGGGCGCCGCGCCGGCGGGACCTGCCTCCCCCCTTGCAGCTTCCGATCCCCTGGGGAAGACGTGCTGGCGCAGGCGCAGCCCGCGGAGCCATCGGCCGCCGCGGACCTGCCCCGCCGATGAACCGCCGATGCCCAAGCCCGCTGGAAATGCCGCCATGTCAGCCAAGACCGGTCGAGGAACCAGAACCATGAAACCGACCCCGAGCCGCCGCTCTCTGCTGTTGGCAACCGCTGCCGGGCTGGTCGCGCCCGCCGCCTTCGCCCCCGCCGGCGCGCAGCAGCATCACCGCGACCAGGCCCGTCCGGCCGCCGCGCCGGGGACGCACTTGCATCATATGCCGGCCGATCCGCCGCCCGCCGGCAGCCCCGCCGATACCCCGATCGGTCCGTTCGACACCGCCGCGCGCCAGGCGCTGATCGTCGATTTCGATACCGGGGCGACGCTGCTCACCAAGGATGCCGACACCCCGATGGTGCCGTCCTCGATGACCAAGCTGATGACCGCCTATCTGGTCTATGCCGCGCTCAAATCCGGCAAGCTCTCGCTGACCCAGGAACTGCCGGTCAGCGAGCGGGCCTGGCGGATGGGCGGGTCGAAGATGTTCGTCCAGCTCGGCAGCAGCGTGAAGGTCGAGGATCTGATCCGCGGCATGATCGTGCAGTCCGGCAACGATGCCTGCATCGTGCTGGCCGAGGCGATCGCGGGATCGGAGGAAGCCTTCGCCGAGCAGATGAACACCAAGGCCAAGGAGCTCGGCCTGACCCAGTCGCATTTCCGCAACAGCACCGGCTGGCCGGATCCCGACCACCGGATGTCCTGCCGCGACATCGCGACGCTGGCGCGCCGGATCATCCAGGATTTCCCCGAATACTACAAATACGACGCAGAAAAATCTTTCAGATACAACAACATCGAGCAGGAAAACCGCAATCCCCTGGTGCAGAAGGGCACCGCCGACGGGCTCAAGACCGGGCATACCGAGGAAGCCGGCTATGGCCTGTGCGCCAGCAGCCTGCGCGGCGGCCGGCGGGTGGTGCTGGTGATCAACGGGCTCACGTCGATGCACCAGCGCGCCGAGGAGGGCGAGCGGCTGATGGAATGGAGTTTCCGGGAGTGGGAGAACGTGACCCTGTTCACCGCCGGGGACGTGGTGGACCGCGCCCCGGTCTGGCTCGGCGCGCGCGCCTCCGTGCCGCTGGTGGGCGGGCGGGATCTGGTGGTGACGATGCCGCGGCAATGGAAGAGCAGCGCCACCGTCGCGGTGCAGTACGACGCTCCGCTGAACGCGCCGGTCTCGCGCGGGGATGCGATCGGCAAGCTGGTGATCTCGGGCAAGGGCGTGCCGGGGATGGAGGTGCCGCTGCTGGCCGGGGAAGACGTGCCGCGGCTGGGCCTGCCCGGGCGGGCGCTCGCGGTGCTGACCCATTACGTGACCGGCGGATGAGGAGGCGATGAGCGCCAGGGCGGCAAGCCCGGCGCCGGGGCGGTTCGTCACGCTCGAGGGCGGGGAAGGCGCCGGCAAATCGACCCAGTGCGGATTGCTGGCCGAGGCGCTGGGCCGCGCCGGCCGCCCGGTGCTGGCCACGCGCGAGCCCGGCGGCGCCCCGGGGGCCGAGCTTCTGCGGACCCTGCTGCTGGAAGGCGAGCACGGCTTCGCCCCGTCGGCCGAGGTGCTGCTGCATTTCGCCGCCCGCGCCGAGCATGTGGAGCGCACCATCCGCCCGGCGCTGGCGGCCGGGATGATCGTGCTGTGCGACCGGTTCGCCGATTCCACCATGGCCTATCAGGGCTATGGCCAGGGCGCCGATCGCGGCCTGATCGCGACGTTGACCGGGCTGGTCGGGCTGGAACCCGATCTGACGCTGGTGCTGGATGTGGCGGTGCCGGTGGGCTTCGTGCGCCGGGCGATGCGCGGCATCGACCCCGACCGCTACGAGCGCCAGGACCGCGCCTTCCACGCCCGCGTCAATGCCGGGTTTCGCGAGATCGCCCGGCGCGAGCCGGAGCGCTGCGTGCTGATCGACGCCGGCGCGGCGCCGTCGGACGTGCATCAGGCGATCCTGGCGGCGCTGCGCGAACGGCTGGACCTGCGGG
>DAICZL010000148.1 GCA_027311165.1 bacterium | reverse complement strand
GCTGTTCATCATCGCGATCGTCTGGCCGCTGCAGGCGACTCTGGCCGCGCGGCTGCCCAAGCTGCTGGCGCTGACGGTCAGCATGCTGGCGACCATCCTGGCGCTCGGCGCCTTCGGCTGGATGATCAGCTGGGGGTTCGGCCAGGCCAGCCGCTCCGTCATTGCAGACTCGGCACGATTCCAGCAGATCTATGCCCAGATCTCGAACTGGCTGGAAGGCCACGGCATCGTCGTGGCGACGCTCTGGGCGGAACATTTCAATGTCGGCTGGATGCTCACCATCGCCCAGCAGATCACCAACCGGCTGAACGGGCTGCTGAGCTTCTCGGTGATCGTGCTGATCTACGTCATGCTGGGGCTGATGGAGGCGGATGATTGCGCTTCCCGGCTGCGCGGCATGGGCAATGGCATGGCCGGGCGGATGCTGCTCGCCGGCGGCGCCCGGACGGCGGTGAAGTTGCGCCGCTACATGCTGGTCCGCACGCTGATGAGCATCATGACCGGCCTGCTGGTCTGGGGCTTCATCTCGCTCTGCGGCCTCAAGCTCGCCGGCGAATGGGGGGTGATCGCCTTCGCGCTCAACTACATCCCCTTCATCGGCCCGCTGATCGCGACGGTGATGCCGACATTGTTCGCGATGGCCGAATTCGATGCCTGGCAGAACGCGATCCTGGTGTTCGTCAGCCTGAACCTGATCCAGTTCCTGGTCGGCAGCTATCTGGAGCCGATGGTCGCCGGCAGCATGCTGTCGATCTCGCCGTTCCTGGTGCTGTTCGCGGTGTTTTTCTGGACCTATCTGTGGGGCATGTACGGTGCCTTCATCGGGGTGCCGATCGTGATCGCGGCGCTGACATTGTGCGAAGAGCATCCGTCGAGCCGCTGGATCGGGCAGATCTTCGGCGCCGGCGCTCAGGACTGAGAGGCGGCGCCACGGAATGGAACCGATCCGCCCGATCCTCGATCCGCGCGCAGGCGATCTCGAGGACGATGCCTCCAGCACGAAGCGGCGGAGCATGCTGTCACTGGCAGGCAGCCTGCTTGCCGAGATCAGCCCGCTGAAGCTGCTGGCCGCGTGGCTGCTGCTGATCGGCTTGCCCGGCCTGCTGCTCGGCGCGGCGCCGCTGATCGTCACGCTCTGGCTCGCCATGGTCTCGCGCCACGCGGCAAGCCTGCTCGACGGGGTCGGGCCGGCCCTGGTGATGGTGCCGCTGGCGGCGCTGGCCTGGTTCGGCTGGCGGCCGTTACTGTTGCTGGCCGAGAACAGTTTCTGGTCGCTGAATGCGCTCGCGGTACAGCCCTTCTACATCGTGTCCCGTGAAGGGCTGCGCCATCTGACCGAAGGGCTGCTGATGGGCCGGCTGGACGAAACCCGCCGTGCCGGGCTGCGGGCCGGCACGGCGGCGGCGGCGGGGCTGGGCATCGCCGCCGCCGGCAGCTTCGTGCTGGCGCTGACCTGGCCCGCCACGCGCTGGATCGGCACGCTGGACGCGCTGGCGGCGCCGCGGCTGCTGGTCATGGTGCTGCTGGCGAACGGGCTCGCCATCATCGTCGGCTATTTCGCCGTGGCGGGCCTGATCTGGGGCATCGCCGATGCGACGATGCCCCAGCCGCGCGATGTCACCGCCTTCGCGCCGGCCCCGGCCGGGGCGCAGCACTGGCGGATCGCGCATCTGTCGGATCTGCACACGGTCGGGGAACGCTATGGGTTCCGCGTCGAAAGCGGCCGGTCGGGGCCGCGCGGCAACGACCGGCTGCGCGCGACACTGGCCCGGCTGGACGCGATCCACGCGGCCGAGCCGCTGGACATGGTGCTGATCACCGGCGATCTGACCGATGCCGGCCGGTCCGCCGAATGGGCCGAATTCTTCGCCATCCTGGCCGACCACCCGGCGCTGGCGGCGATCGTGGTGGCGCTGCCGGGCAATCACGATGTCAACGTGG
>DAICZL010000141.1 GCA_027311165.1 bacterium | reverse complement strand
GCGCGCGCAATCCTGGCGGCGTCGCGCGACACGTCGGTGATTTGGGAGCCATAGACTGAGATCACGAGTGGCGCGGTGAAGCCCGAAAGGGTTTCATGGATCCGCTCGGTCAGGAACGTGTTGGACCACCAGCGCAACCCGGGAACGTTATCGATCGCGGCCAGAATTTTCCGCTCCGATGCACCGGTGTCGGCGTTGCCCCGTCGGCTGAGGGTGATGTCGACCTCGGCCTTGTTGACATCAGGATGTCCGTTGCCAAGCGCCGCCCGTCCGACATGCTCGACCACATCCCCCACTTCGGGCAGTGTTCCGAGCTTCGCTGCGACATGCCGCCCGATCGCCAGCATTGTATGGATGGAGGTGCCGGGTGCGGCGAGGTAATGGACGATCATGTCCTGCTCGCGGAACTCCGGCAGGAAGCGCACCTGCAGAAACGGCAGGCTGGCCGCCATGACCAGGACGAGCAGCACGGGCAGCGCCAGCAGAAACCGGCCGTTGCCGCCGGTTTGGTCCAGGACCCGCGCATAGGCGCGCCGCGCTGCCGCCATCGGCACGTGCGCGGCACCCTTCCGTCGGTGTGCGAGCAGCAGCGCCGCCAGGGCCGGCGTCAGGGTGAGAGCGACCAGCAGCGAGGCGAATATCGCGGCGAGATAGGCGATCCCGAGCGGGGCGAACAATCGTCCAGCCACCCCGCCCAGGACGATGACGGGCGCGAACATAACCGCGACGCACAGGGTCGCGAAGATGATGGCGCTGCGCACCTCGACCGAGCCGCGCATGATCACCGCGAGAGCCGGTGCCGGGTTTTCGAGGGCGCGGTTCTCGATCAGGCGCCGGTTGATATTCTCGATGTCGATGACGGCGTCGTCGACCACCTCGCCCAGGGCAATGGCGAGACCCGCCAGCGCCATCGTGTTCAGCGTGATGCCCAGCAGCCGCAGGACAACGGTTGCGATCAGCAGGGCCATCGGGATGGATACGAAGGAGATCAGCGCGATCCGCCAGTCCCTCAGAGCCAACAGCAGCAGGATGAGGATCAGCCCCGCGCCGATCAGCAGCACATGGCCGAGATTAGTGAGCGCTTCCCGCACGAAATTCGCCGGTGCCAGCGCCTGCGGGTCAATATGGATGCCCCTTCGCGTCAGCGTAGGGGCGAGCTTAGCCAAAACCGCTTCGGCGCCGCCAGCCACTTTCAACGTGTTCGCGCCATAGAGCGAGGATACGATCAGCAGCAGGCCAGGCTTGCCATGGACCAGAGCGGCGCCATAGCGCGGCGGCGCGGCGGCCACGACATGTGCGACATCACCCAGCGTGACCGGTATCGCACCCCGATAGCCGAGCAAGCTGTCCGCCAGCGCCGCCGTGTCGCCGGCCTGGCCGTGGGCTTCGAGCATGATCCGCTGGTTGCCGGTATCCAGGAAGCCCCCGCCGAGCAGGGCGCTGGACCGGCTGGCGGCTCTGGCCACGGCGGCGAGTCCGAAGCCGCTGTCGATCAGGGCGGCCGGCCGAAGCCGGATATCGAGCCGCGGCAGGACCGATCCGAAGACCACCACGTTGGCGACGCCAGGAACCGCGAGCAGGGCGGGCCGGATCACCGTCGCCGTGATCGTGCTGAGCCGCGTCAACGACATGCCCGGCGCGTCCAGCCCGATTTCAACCGCGGTTCCGGTCGCCGATTGCATTGGCATGATCACCGGTTGCGCGCCGGAAGGCAGCGCCGCGATCAGGCTGGCGAGTCTCCCGGTGACGCGTTCGCGATCCAGATTCACATCGGTGCCGCCGTGGAACACCAGGTTGATCACGGAGATGCCGGCACTCGACTGCGAGCGCATGGCCGCGACACCGGGAATGCCGCCCAGCCCCTGCTCCAGTCGGTCGGTCACGGAGAGCTCGATCTCGCGCGGGCCCAGCCCCGGCGCACCGGTCTGGATTTGGACGGTTGGCGCGGAGAACTCCGGAAAGACGCCGTAATGTGCATTCGGCAGCGCGGTTGCGGCAAGCAGGGCCACGCCCGCAGCCGCCAGCACCACAACCAGGCGAAACCGCAGGGACAGCCGGATCATCGCCTGAAGCATCAGCGTCAATCCTTGTCCCCGCCCGACAGCCGGGCGGTCATCGACAGCAACAGCCCGGCCCCCGCGACCGCGATCGGCCCGCCGTGCGGGAGCAGGGCGTGCCGGATGAAATAGCCGCGCAGCCGGCCATCGCTGCGGACGACGGCGGCCGTCGCCAGAGACGTGATCGCGAAGCGGCCCGGGGCGGTCTCCTGAAAGAACGCGGGGTGGTGATCCCGGTAGATCAGCGCAGACCGGGGCACGATGTAGCCGGCCCGGCTTGGGCCGATCGGAAGCCGGACGGCGAGCGGCATGCCGGCGGGCAGCAGCGGACCCAGATAATAGAGCCCCTGGCTGACGAGCCCCTTTGGGACGTGCCCTGCCGGGCCGATCAGGGTAAGCGCCATGGTGGGACCATGATCGGATCGGGCGGTTGCCTGCGCCGGGGCCGACGGCGGTATCGGCGCGGCCACGCTCACCTCGATCAGCGAGGCTTTACCTAAAACAAGCGCCATAACGGGGCCGCTCGATCGCGCCAGTTGATCGGCCAGCGCCGCGCCGTACTCCGAGATCAGTCGTGCCCTGAGTGTCGCCAGCCGAGCCTCGGCCGAGGCCTGCGCGGCCTGGGCCTGTTCCAGACTGGCCACCGACACGTTCCGTCCGGCATGATAGAGTTGCGCCGCCCGGGTCAGCGTTGCCCGTGTCAGCCGCTCATGTGCCGCGGCTTCGAGAAAGGCGCCTCGCAAGGCGATCAGCCCGGCCGTGTCTTCGACCATGCCGTAGCCGTTCCGGGCGGGCGCGAACCGGACCAGGGGTAGCGAAGCAACCTTCACGCCGCCGTCGTGCGCCGCCCGCGGATCGATGTTCACCGTCTGCGCCCGCGCAAAGACCGGGATCATCGTAAGGAACGCCACCAAAACCTGTCGCCGCATCAGATCTGTCCCCTGAAAAACCGGTGATGCAGCGCATCTTCAAGTTGCCCGAGCGCAACCCGCGCCTGGGTCTGGGCCACCAAGGCGTTCTGCCGGGCCAGAATCGCCGCCTGCCGGGCGCCGAGCAGGCGCAGCCGACCGGTGGCGCCGGCATGAAACGCCCGTTTCGCCTCGCCCTCGGCCCGCTCAGCGGTCCTGACCGCTTGCTCGGCGGCATGATCGGCGGCCTCGCTCGCGCGCCAATCGGTGCGCGCGATCACGATCTGATCCAGCACGCGCTGCTGCACGGCCTGGAATTGCGCGCCCGCGAGGCGGCGCCTCGCACGGGCGATCGCGATCGGGCCCTGGTTCTGGTTGAAGACCGGTAGCGGCAGCGAGAGCGCGAGGATGAATTTATTGTCGCCCTGGTCGTAGTGATAGCCGGGCCCGATCGTGAAGGCAGGATATTGCCGGTCGATGGCTGCGCGCAGACGATCTTGCGCCGCCGCATAGCGCGCGAGCGCCACCCGCACCGCGGGACGATCCACCAGCGCCGCGCGGGCCAGCGCAGGCAGATCGGCGGGGGTATCGCTGCGATCGAACACCGAGAGATCGAGCTTTATCCCGCGCAGCGCCGATTTCGGCATGCCGATCGCGCCGGCCAGCTTGGCCATGGCGAGACGTCTGCGCCGGACGGCTTCGGTGGCCGCAAACCGGGCCTGCTCGGCCGATAAACGTGCCAGATTGAGCTCGGGTGCGGAGACCAGGCCGGCCGTAAAGCGCTGCGACTGCACCATCAGGCTCGCCGTTGCATTAACTGCAGACTGCTCAGCAAGCCGCGCCTCCATCCGCGTCTGCCAGACACCCAGCAGGGCGTCCCGGACCCGCCCGCGCTCTTGCCAAGCCACCGTCTGAATTGCCGCCCGGGACGCCGCAATGTCTGACCGCGCGGCGGCCATGCTGGCGGATCGCGCGCCGAAACTGCTGATCAGGAAATCGATGACCGGTCCGATCATGATCGGAGAGGGCAAACCGGCCGCCGCGTTATAGGTCGGACTCAATACGAGAACAGGATTGGGGATGGCCGAGGCCGAGGTCAGCGCACCACGGGCGAGCGCATATTTTGCGTGCGCGACGCGTAGCTCCGGTCGCTCATAAACCGCCACGAAGGTCAGGGTCGTGATCGTCCAGCGCCGCTCTGGATGACCCATGGCGGCCAGAAACCTGGCCAGCTTCGGATCGTCCAGCCGCCGCGCGCTGAGCTCGCTCGCTGTCGCATCTGGCTTGATCGGCCGGGGGACATAGCGCGCGCAACCCGCCAGCAAGGCTGGCAGGAGGAGGACGGAGCCAATCCATGGTCGAAGACGGACCAAGGCCATCATGAGTTGAACTGGGAGACGCGCATGTCGCCGCAGGTTTAGCTGCGCAGTCTGACAAAACCCGAACGCCAAAATGACAATTTCGTCAGAAAGACCTGTTGCGGGTAGCGGACCGCCTAGACGCGGCGCAGCGGTGCGCGGAGTGTGACGGTGGTACCCGCGCCGCTTTCGCTCACAATCGAGACGCTCCCGCCATGCAAAGCCGCTATGCTTTTCACGATCGAAAGGCCAAGGCCGAAATTGCCGCCTTTGCTCGATCGCGCGGGATCGGCACGGTAGAACCGGTCAAAGACATGCGGTAGATGCGCCCGGGCAATTCCCCGCCCGGTGTCGACGACCTCGATTTGCAGCATATTACTCTCGCTTCGCTGCGCCCTCACGAGGATCCGCCCGCTGCGCGGCGTGTGGGCGATCGCGTTGGCTACCAGATTGCCAACGGCTTGCTGGAACAGGGGGCGGTCGAAAGCGGCCAGGAGACTGGGTTCGACTTGCGCAGCGAGTGCCACTCCCCCAGCAACCGCGATCGGTTCGTAAAACTCGATGATCGCAGCGATCTCCGCATGAACGTTCAGCATCTCGAGTTGCGGGCTTTCACCGGCCATCTCGGCGCGCGCGAGAAACAGAAGACTCTGGATCACGCGGCCGATACGGGCACACTCCTCGAGCGCCGATCCGAGCACGTCGCGGTATTCCGCCTCAGAACGGGTCTTGCTCAGGGCGACCTCGATTTCACCCCGCAGATTGTTGATCGGGGTGCGCAGCTCATGCGCCACATCAGCCGAGAACCGCGAGATTTGCTGGAACGACCCCTCCAGTCGCGCAAGCATGACGTTGAAGCTCTCGGCCAGCGATTGCAGTTCGGCCGGAAGTTCGGCGGTGTCGAGCCGTTCATGCAATGTCGAGGATCGGATATCGCGCGCCGCCCGAGAGATTTGATCCACCGGTCGGAAACCGCCGCGCGCGATCAGAAACCCTATGGCGGAACATATGGCGAGGGAGATCAACAGCACCGCCATCAGGCGCTCGCGGTATTGCATAAGAAGGTGTTGCTCGGCAGTACGGTCGATCGCGACCTGCAGCACGGCCGGCCGGCCGTGCTGGTTCGTGAGCCGCATGCTGAGCGTCTGGAACACCAGGCCCGAACGCGTCTCGATGGATCGAATGAGTTCCTGGCCTGGCCGCAGCGCGAGCAAGGCAGGAAAGTCCGAAACGGGCAGTCTGCGGGACATTCCCGTCGTTTCAATGGACGTTCGGCCGTCCGCCATCAGCACGCGAACCCAGATGAATTGCCGCTCAGGAAGTGGTGCCGACGGGCCGATCAATATGCGCTTGGCATATCCGATGCTTGGCGATAGGCGCAAGAGCTCGCTCAGATTGGTTGCTGTATTGCGCAGAACGCGGTGGTCCTCGGCGTCCATATTGGCTGCCATCGACCAATAGAGCACGCTGGTGGCCATGAGGACGAGTAGAAACGAGGTCCCCGCATACCAGGCGGTCATCCGGATGACCATCGAACCGCTCAACCGGCGCGGCCCGGCTGGCACGGGAGGATCCGGGTAGTCAGGCGCGCTCTTCAAGGACGTATCCAATGCCCCTCACCGTGTGGATGAGTTTGAGATCAAACGGATCGTCAACCTTGACGCGGAGGCGATGCATATGCACGTCAACGACATTGGTCCCGCTATCAAAGTTGATGTCCCAGACCTGCTCGGCGATCAGTGTGCGTGACAGGACGTCGCCGCTCCGACGAACCAGCAGCGAGAGCAGCAGAAACTCCTTTGGCGTCAGATCGATCTGGCGGCCGCTCCGCGTCGCCTTGTGGCGCTGTACGTCGATCTCAAGATCGGCCACCCGTAGGATGGCTGGCTGGCGAGCCGGCCCGCGCCGCAGGATGGTGCGGATCCGCGCTAACAGTTCCGAGAAGGCGAAGGGCTTGACGAGGTAGTCGTCGGCGCCAAGTTCAAGTCCGTGCACACGATCTGGGACGCTGTCGCGTGCCGTCAGGAACAGCACCGGAGTCTGGTCGCGCCGAAGTCGCAAGGTCTTGAGTACCGACCAGCCATCCTGACCGGGCAGCATGACGTCAAGGATGATGAGATCGTAGTCGCCCTGCTGCGCCAAATGGGTACCGGCTTCGCCGTCCTCGGCCGTATCGGCGACGAAACCGCTCTCTTCCAGGCCTTTCTTCAGAAAGGCCGCCGTTTTGTGTTCGTCTTCGATGATGAGGAGTTTCATCGCACCGCGTGGGGAACAGGGGTTGCCGTCGAAGCAAGACCGGGCGCCAAGGCGAGCACGGTCGGTCCGCTCCAGTCCGAAACTGCCGCTTGCCCTGGACGCCGGACGAATCTGGCACCCGGGATGGCGGCGGCAAACGCCACGAGAACCGAATTCGCGCCGTGTGCATCTTGCAGTATATTCACGGTCGAAAACATACGTCTGGTCCGCTCTACCCCAACGGTCCCAATATAGAGCGGTTGCGGGGGGCTGTTCCGGACAGGTATGACGACGTCGGATCGCCAAAGCCGGAGCACGAGCCGCTCGCCGTTCGGAATGTTGCCTCCGGTTTTGATCATGGCCATTGCCTCCATGCGCCCGCTTTCGAAGCTGGGCAACACCGGAAGCGATGCCATGCTCGGATGGGGTGAGAGAAAGCCCAGCGCAGAAAACAGCCTCCAAGAGACGGGCAACCGCCAGCCATGGCGCTGAAGATCGGCTTGCATGGGCCCAAGCGGGCCAAGCCACTGCACCGCGAATGGCTGGTCGAACGAACCTAACAGGCTCAGGCGCCGAGCCGGAAGGCTGCGCCATTGCCCGCCGAGCCAATCCTCAAGCGAGAAGGTGACGGTGTGCGGCGTCAGGGCATAGCGCCGCATGTCGGAGGTATGCGCAATCGCGACATTTACCGTTCCGGCCAGCGCAAAAGTCAGGGTGACCGCCAGTCCCAGCCCCGCGGGTCGTACCGTCTCGGTCGGGCGCGCCAGATAGGCGATGCTCAGCAGCGCGGCCCAGGCGGTGCCAAAAGCCAGTACCTCCAAGGCGGTGGAAAGATATTCCGCACCCAGGTAGAGCTGAGAGCCGGCCAGCGATGCGACGAACAGGACGGTGGCAAGCGCTACGCCGACCTGGCGCCGCCATGCCACTTCCCGGCAAACCAGCACTGCCAGAAAGCCAAGCAGGGCGACGAACAGCGCCAGATGCGTGCCCGGAAACGGAAGCAGGCCCCAGCCCGGCGAGCGATAGAGCGGTTGCGGCCGTTTCAGAGCAAGGTCGAGGCCGATAGCGAAGAGGATGGCCCCCGCTGCGGCGGCAATCA